>DASUTR010000296.1:0-14879 GCA_036374535.1 Polyangiaceae bacterium | reverse complement strand
CCACCGCCGGGAGGACCTCCGTGGCCGCCGCCTCCGGGAGGCGCTCCACCGGGCGGTTGCCATCCGCCGCCGGGGGGACCGCCGTGACCACCACCTCCGGGAGGAGGCGCGCCACCGGGCGGCTGCCATCCGCCGCCGCCGGGAGGCGCTCCACCAGGGGGTGCTCCACCAGGAGGCGCTCCGCCGGGAGGCGGCTGCCATCCGCCGCCCGGTGGCCCACCGTGACCACCGCCACCGGGAGGCATGCCACCGGGAGGCGGTCCCCAACCGCCGCCGCCGCCTGGAGGAAATCCGCCGCCTGCCATGTGAATCATCGGTTCGATCACGCCGCCACCTCGAGAGGGTTCTTGAGGGCACCCACGCTAGGGTGCCTGCTGTCGCAGGTCCAGGTTTTTTGCGTCCGGGCTTTTTCCCGCACAAGGTGGCGCCCCATGCCCGACGACCGCACCGAAAACATCGCCGCACACACGCCTGCTTCCGATGTCGCGCGTGTCGCAGGTCGCGGGGGACTCGCCGTGGCGTTCGCAAAGATCTACTTCATCGTCACCGGCCTCGTGCAGCAGATCGCGCTGCCGCGCTTCTTGGGGCTCGACGGCTATGGCGCGCTCGGAACGGCGCTCTCGATCACGAGCGTTACGTACAACCCCGTCATCGGCACGTCGATCCAGGGCGTGAGTCGCGCCGTAGCCCAGGCTCCGGGTAACGAGCGCGCTGCGCTCCGCCGCACGTTCGTCATCCACGTCGCGCTGTCGACGCTCCTCGCCGCGGCGTTCTTCGCGCTCGCCCCTCGCCTCGCCGTGCTCATCGGCGCGCCGCACGTTTCGGGAGCGCTGCGCATCTTGAGCGCGGTGATCTTCGTGTACGGCATGTACACGCCGCTCGTCGGCGCGCTGAACGGCACGCGCCGCTTCGTGCATCAGGCCGGCCTCGACATCGCAGCGGCGACGCTGCGCACGGCCGGGCTCGTCGCCGGAGCGTACGCGCTTTCCAAAGCGCAGGGCTCGCGACTCGCCGGCGTCGAGGGCGCGTCGTGGGGTTTCGTCGCGGGCGCGCTGCTCGTCTTTCTCGCGGCGCTGTCGATCGTCGGCGTCGGACGGAGCGGGCCCGGCGGACCCAGCCTCGGAAGGCACTTCGCGTTCATCGCGCCGCTGTTCGTCGGGCAAGTACTGCTAAACTTCCTCCTCCAAGCGGACATCACGCTCTTGCGCGCGTTCGCCGCGGAGGCCGCGACCCATGCCGGGCTTTCTCCCATGGCGGCCGATCCGTACGTCGGGGCGTACCGCGCCACCCAGCTCTTCTCTTTTCTCCCGTATCAGCTTCTCATTGCCGTCACGTTCGTGCTCTTTCCGATGCTCGCGAGCGCCGGCAAGTCGCGCGACCGCGCGAACGTCCGCGAGTACGTCGCGACCGGTCTCAGGCTCGCGCTCGTCATCGCGGGCGCCATGGTGAGCGTCACCTCGGGCCTCTCGGAGCCGCTGATCCGCCTGGTTTTCGGCGCGGAGGCGGCGGCCCACGGAGCGCGCGCGCTGTCGCTCCTCGCCATCGGGTTCGGAGCATTCGCCATTTTCGGCATCCTGACGACGGTGCTGAACAGCCTCGGCGGCGAGCTCGCTGCGACGCTCGTCACGCTCGCCGCAGCGATTTTCGTCGCCAGCTCGTGTTTCCTCTTCGTGCGGGGGACGCCGCTTTCCGACGAGCTCCTGTTTCGCACCGCGGCGGCGACCTCGGCGGGGATCGGGCTTGCCACGATCCTCGCGAGCGTGCTCGTGCACCGCGCCGCCGGCGGGCTCGTTCCGCTTCGCGTCGTCGTCCGCGTAGCTCTTGCCGTGCTCGTCGCCACCGTGCTCGGGCGTTTCCTCCCGGACGTGCCCAAGCTGTTCGTCCCCGCCCTCGCCTTGCTCGTCGCCGCTGTCTACGCCGTCATGCTCGTCGTCACGCGCGAGCTCGGCGCGAGCGATCTCGCGCTCGTCAAGCGGGTGGTGCGGCGCTCGGCTTGAGAATCGCCTCGCGAAGAAAGAGCTCCTCGAGAGTTTCGCTGCGCGGCGTCACTTCGAAGACGCTCGCGCGCCCGGCGAGCGCCGCTTCGAGCACGAACCGCACCGCGCCTTCGCCTTCGGTCTCGACGACGAGCGCTTCGCCCGAACGGCGCGTCCGGTGACCCGCCGCCGCGAGCGCCGCGGCGAGCTCCTCCGAAGCTTGGTGCAGCACGATGTCCGTGCGGCGCACGTGGCGATTCAAGAGCGCGTCGAGCCGCCCCCCCACGACGACGCGTCCCTCCCGGAGGATCGAGACCTCGTCGCAGAGCGTCTCCACGTCGTTCAAGATGTGCGTCGAAAAGAAGATGGTGCGGCCCTGGTGACGTTCGTCGACGATGAGGTCGCGCACTTCCTTGCGACCCACGGGGTCGAGGCCGCTCATCGGCTCGTCGAGAATCAAGAGCTCCGGGTCGCCGACGAGGGCGGCGGCGAGACCCGTGCGTTGCAACATGCCCTTCGATAGCCGGCGCGCCGGACGATCGGCGGCGTAGAGGATGCCGACGCGATCGAGCACCTTCTTCGTACGATCCCGCGCCGAGGCGCGCGAAAGCCCGGAGAGCCGCGCGCAGTGCTCGACGAATTCCGTCGGCGTAAGATACGGGTAGACGTACGGATTTTCCGGCAGAAAGCCGACGCGAGCCATCGCCCGAGGGCTCGGGATCCGCTCGCCGAACAAAAGTGCGCTGCCGCCCGTCGGAGCGATGAGCCCGGTCAGCATCTTGATCGTGGTCGTCTTGCCCGCCCCGTTCGGCCCCAGAAAGCCGAAGATGGTCCCGCGTTCGACGCGGAACGAGACCCCCCGTACCGCGGCGACGCGGCGCATGAATAAGCCCAACCGGAACTCCTTCGATAAGCGATCCACTTCGATGAGTGCGTCCGTCACGGGCGCGCGAGCATACCAAATCGCGAAACCGGCCCGTGGGCGGAGCAGAGCGACTTGCCGGCCGCGAAATCCCCTGTAAAAGTGGGGCCGGTCTAGTAGCTTGGTGGTGCGGGGCTGAATTTTTCGCATGCCCCCTGTGGGTCGACGACCCGCCATCAAGCAGCGCATCGAGGCATCATGAATCGCGTAGGGCTCGCATCGCTTCTGCTTCTCGGGGGAGTTTTCGGAACACAGGATCTGTTGGCGCAAGAGGCGCCGCCGCCACCGCCGCTACCGCCGGCGACACCGACGACATCGGAGCCACCGGCTCCGGCTCCGGCTCCCGCTGCGCCCACTCCGACAACGCCGGCGCCCGCTCCGGAACCTTCGCCACCTCCGCTCGCTGCGCCCGCGGCCGGCGCGAGCGCGAGTGCCAGCGGCACGATCGATCTCGCGCCCGGCGTCACGGGGACCGAAGCAGGTGCGAGCGGGCAAGGCGAAGCCGAACCGGATCGCGAGCGCCGGCGCCGCGTGGCCTCCCTGCACGAGCAGAACAACATCAACGGCTCCGTCGGGCTCTTGCGCATGACCACGCCGTACTCGGGCGCGCCCGGTACGTTCCGTTTTTCGCTGCTCACGAGCTACTTCGGAAGCACCGGATTTCTCTGCAATTCCGAGACGGAGTGCCCCTCGCTCGAAGGTGAGCCGCGCGACCTCGAAGACGACGTCGATCGCGTCGGGCTCCACCTGGGTCTCTCGGCTTCGCTCTTTCCGTTCCTCGAAGCCAGCGCCGCGCTCCACAACACGGCGACGTCGAATACGCGCAGCCGCCCGAACCTGCTGCAGGTGCTCGGCGACACGACGTTCGGCCTCAAGGGCTACATGCCCGACGCGCCGGGACAGATCATCCAGTTCGGCGGGCAGCTCGAGCTCATGCTCCTGAACGGCACGGGCGGCGTCGGCCTCGACGGCGGCGGAACGAGCTTCGCGATGCGCGCGATGACGTCGTTCGCGCTCGACAATTTCGAGAACCCCGACGAGAACGTTCCGCTCCGGTTCCACACGAACCTCGGTTACGTGGTCGACAACTCGGCGAACCTCGTCGACGACATCGAGAGCGCGGATCCTCCGAACGGTCGCGGCGAGTCCATCCTGCGCACGGAGCGCTTCGGTCTCGACATCAACCGCGTCGATTCCTTCCAGATCGGATTGGGCGGCGAGTTCATCCACGAGTATGTGCGCCCCTTCCTCGAGTGGACCATCGACGTTCCGGTCAACCGCCAGGACTACACCTGCGACGAGAACGTCGCCGAGGACCACGGCGACCAGTGCCTCGCCAAGCAACAGACGTTCGCGGCCGCGCCCTCGCGGCTCACGCTCGGCGCTCGGGTCTATCCCTGGTCGGAACAAGGTCTCGCGATCCTCGGCGCCATCGACATCGGCACCGGCGCGACGAGCCTCTTTCTCGACGAGGTCGCCCCGGAACCGCCGTACAACCTCTGGCTCGGCCTCGCCTGGGCGGTCGACACCGTACCGCCGCCGCCGGTCATCCAACGCGTGACGACTCCCGCGCCGCCCGCGCCGCCTTCGGCCGAAAAGCCGCGCTTCGTGCTCGGCAGCGTCATCGACAAGGAAAACGGCAGCCCCGTCGCCGGAGCGACCGTTCTTCTCGAAGGTCGGCCGATGCCCGGCTTCATCACCGCGGCCGACGGCACCTTCAGGACCTACACGCTCGACACCGGGAACTACACGTTCTCGATCAAGGCACAGGCCTTCCGCGACGGGCAGTGCACCGTCGCAGTACCGCCGCCGAGCGCGCCTGGCGCCCCCGCCCCGGCGCCTTCGCCCGAGCCTGCGGCCCAGCCCGGCACGGGGCCCCTCCCCGACGGCGCCATCGCCGTTCGTTGCGAGCTCGAAGCGCTGCCGAAGCGCGGCAACGTGCTCGGCTCGCTCATCGACGCGGAGACGCAGGCCCCTGTCGGCGCCGCGCGCGTGAAGATCCGCGACCGTCAGGGTCGCGAGCTCGACGTCGTCGCCGACGGCGCGGGCTCGTTCCGCATCGAAAAGGTGCTGCCCGGCACCGTCACGATCGTCGTTGACGCGGGCGGCTACTTCGCGAGCACGAACGAGTTCGCCGTAAAAGCGCTGGAAGACACGACCGCGCGCATCCTGCTCAACAAGCGCCCCGACAAGCCGAACGTCGTGGTTCAGGGCAAGGAGCTCAAGCTGAAGAAGCAGGTGCACTTCCAGCACGACTCCGCCGAAATCCTGCCGGATTCGATGGGCATTCTCGAAGAGATCGCCGACGTGCTGAAGACCAAGCCCGACATCAAGTCCGTCGAAGTGCAGGGCCACACCGACAACCAGGGCACCGCCGCCTACAACCTGCGACTGAGCCAGAACCGCGCGCAGGCGGTCGTCGACGCGCTCATCAAGCTCGGCGTCGATCCGGGGCGTCTCGAGGCCAAGGGCTACGGCGACACGAAACCGTTGGTTCCGAACACCACGGAGCCCAACAAAGCCCGAAACCGCCGCGTTCAGCTCATCATGAAATGAGCTCGGGGCGGGTCACCGCCCGTCCCCTTCCCCCAACGAATCGCCAATCGACTACGAGCCTTTGGGCTCTTTGGCGATTTCGAGAAGGAGCTCGGCGACGCGGGCGCTCGCGTCGCCGCCCACGTCGAACTCGAAGCGAAGCTCCGGGACACGGCGGAGCTCGAGGCGCGGGCCGAGCGCGCGGCGCAGGCGCGGCGCGGCTTTGCGCAGGCGCTGCATCAACCTCTTCCTGGCCTGAACGTCGTCGGTGACCGTGAGCGAGCGCACGAGAATGCGCGCGATCGAGAGATCCTTCGTCACCTCGACGCTCGTGACGACCATCTGGGAGAGCTCCGCGTCACCGAGCTCGCGGCGAATGAGCTCGGTCAAATGAGCCCGCACGAGACCTGCGACTCGTTCGATGCGGCGCGTGTCGTCACTCATCGTCGCCTTCTTCCTTCCACGCGGCGCCCGGCTCGTCGCCGAGTCGCCCGAGCGCCTGCTCGATACCGCCGCGCACGCCCTTGCCCCCTTCGCCGAGCGTCATGATCTCGGTTCCGACATCGGCGAGCACGGCGTCGCGCGCACCGCGCGCCATACGCGTGACGGCGGAAAGAACCTCCGAGCACCGTCCGGAATCGTTCGAAACGACGGCGACCCCGAGCGTCGCCACCTGATAGCGCTCGAGGTCGCCGACCTCGGCTATCGAGACCGGCATCTTCGCGCGGATGCGATCCTTGAGACTCTTCACGACGCGCCGCCGATCCTTGAGGGACTGCGCGCCCGGAATGGCGACGACGAGCCGCGCGACACCCACGAACATGACTGGACCTACCCCGAGTCCGAGGGCCCCGGCGTGCTCGCGGTGGCCGACTGGGGCAACGCGTCGATCCCGATCACAGCGTCTGCTTGACCGACTCGATCTCGTACGCCTCGATCACGTCCTTCTCTTTCACGTCCTGGAAGGTCTCGAGCGAAATGCCGCACTCGGTGCCTTCCTTGACCTCGCGCGCGTCGTCCTTGAAGCGCTTGAGCGCCGAGATCTTGCCGCGCCATACCTCGACGCCGTCACGGGTGACGCGAGCGGGCGCTCCGCGGCGCACGAGGCCTTGGATCACCATGCAACCGGCGATGTTGCCGGCCTTGCTGATGCGGAAGACCTGCCGCACCTCGGCCTTGCCGATGAGCTTCTCGACCTGCGTCGGCGCGAGCAAGCCCTCCATGGCGGCCTTCACCTCGTCGACCACGTTGTAGATGATCGAGTACGGCCGGATCTGTACGCCCTCTTTTTGCGCGAGCGCCGCGGCCTTGCCGGCCGGGCGGACGTTGAAGCCGATGATGATGGCCGCGGCTGCCACGGCGAGATTCACGTCGCCTTCGGTGATGGCGCCCGCGCCTGCGTGGACGACGCTCACCTTGACCTTGTCGCTCGACAAGCGCGTGAGCGCGTCGGCGACCGCCTCGACCGAGCCCTGAACGTCCGCTTTGATGATGAGCTTGAGCTCGAGCTGCTCGAGCTCCTGGAGCGCTTTGTGAAGGTCCTCGAGATTGAGCGCCTTCTGACCCGTCGAGGGGACGAGACTCCTGCGTTCCTTCGTCTTGCGGGTCTCGGCGATCTCCTGGGCCTTCTTCATGTCCTTGATGACATGGACCTGATCGCCCGCGCTCGGCACGTCGCTCAGACCGATCACGGAAACCGGGGTCGACGGCCCGGCTTCTTCGAGCTGGCGGCCGTGCGAATCCTGCATCGCCCGGATCTTGCCGTGCGCGCCACCCGCAAGGATGACGTCGCCCCGGCGCAGCGTGCCGTCCATCACGAGAATCGTGGCGACGGGGCCGCGCCCGCGATCGAGCTCGGCCTCGACGACGAGCCCGGAACCGGCTCGCGCCGGCTGCGCCCGGAGCTCGAGCACCTCGGCCTGGAGCGCGATCCGTTCGAGGAGCTGCTCGATGCCCTTGCCCGTATGCGCGGACACTTCGCAGAACAGCGTGTCGCCGCCCCAGTCCTCGGCGACGAGCCCGATCTCGCTGAGCTGGCGCTTGACCTGTTCGGGATTCGCGCTCGGCTTGTCCATCTTGTTGACGGCGACGACGATGGGCACCTTCGCGGCTTTCGCGTGGTTCACCGCTTCCTTGGTCTGCGGCATGACGCCGTCGTCGGCCGCGACCACGAGCACGACGAGATCCGTCGCCTGAGCGCCGCGAGCGCGCATGGCGGTGAACGCTTCGTGACCGGGCGTGTCGAGGAACGTGATGGAACCGTGCTTCGTCTCGACGGAATAGGCACCGATGTGCTGGGTGATGCCGCCGGCTTCACCGGCGACGACGTTCGCCTTACGGATCTTGTCGAGCAGGCTCGTCTTTCCGTGATCGACGTGGCCCATCACGGTGACGATGGGTGGACGCGGGAGGGTGTCGCCCTCCCCCGCCGTGTCACCGCGCGCGGCCGTCAGCTGATCGGCTTCGCTCACGGCGACGTCTTCGACTTCCCAACCGAACTCACTGGCGACGATCTTGGCCGTGTCGGCGTCGAGCGTCGTGTTGATGTTCACGCCGGTCATGCCGAGACGCATGAGCTTCATCAAGACTTCGGTGGCCTTGATCTGCATGCGCCCTGCGAGCGTCTGCAGGCCAATCGTGTCGTCGATGCGCACGATCTTCTTGTGGGCGCCGCGCTCCTGGGTCATGACCGGACCCTTCGGACGCGCGACCATGGGTCCCTGTCCGGGCCGGCGCATGCCGGGTCGTCCGAAACCCGGGCGACCGCCGAAAGGCTGACCGGGACGCGGACGGCCGCCGCCTGCGACGCCGGCCTTCGGATCGTACTGAACGCGGCGTGGGGTCGGACCGCCACGCGGCGCTTGCGGCATGGGCACGCCGGGGCGCCCCTCCCACACGTCGATGCCCGTCTTCGCGGGCGCGCGCGCGGGCGGCGGCTCGGGTGCGGGGCGTGCCGGCGGAGCGGTTTGGACTACCGGACTCGGGGGCGCCGGCGCGACGGGCGCGGGCGCGGTCTCGACGACCGGCGGCGGGGGCTCGCTCGTCTCGACGGGCGCGGCGCTCGCGCGAGGTGCGCTGGCGGGAGGCGGCGTGGGTGGCGTGCGGACGGACGCCGGCGGCGGCGGTTCCTCCTCCATCTGAACCCGAGGGGCGGGCGCGCTCACGGGCGAGGATTTTTCCTTCACCTGCACGGAGGGCGGCGCCGACGGAACCGGGGCGGAAGCGGGAGGCGGCGGAGAAGCGGCTGCCGGGGGCGCCGCGGCGGGTCTCGGGTTCGACGGCGCCGAGGCGTCGGCGGGGCGCACGGCGGCCCGTCGTTTGACGACGGTCGCGTGGATACGCTCCTCGACCGTCGCCGGAGACTTCGGCTTCTCGAGCTGGCGCTTGATGCGCTCGATCACGTCCGCGCCGACGGCGCTCATGTGATTTTTCACGTCGGGAACGCCGTTCGATTGCAAGAGCGCTACGAGCGCCTTGTTGTCCATGCCGAGGTCACGAGCCACCTCGTAGACCCTGAGCTTCTGGCTCATAGAGCCTCCTTGAACGCAGGCTCGCGCCGCGGGCGGACCCGCGGAACGTCGAGCTCCGAAAGAAGCGCCGCTTCACGCAGCGGCGCTTCGAAACCACGATCGAGAATCGCGACGACGCCGACCTCGGCACGACCGAGCGCTCCGCCGAGCTCGACCTTCGTCGAAGCGGCGAGGGCGCGACCGAGCGCGACCGCTCGCGAAACGCCGTATCCGGCTGCCGCGGCGTGCGCGTCGGTGGCGACGACGACCAAACAGTCCTGACCCGTAGCGAGCACCTCTTCGACGGCGGTCGCTCCCACGGCGGCTTTTCGCGCGCGAAAAGCGGAACCGACCAACCCGAGCAGCCGCCGGATCCCCGCCCTTCGGAGCAGCACCGAAAACTCCTCGGCGCTCGTACGCACTTCGGACTTGAGCGCGCGCGCGACGCCGCGCGGTATCGCCCGCGCGAGACATTCGGGGCGCGGATGAAGCCACGCACCCCGACCGAAGGCACCACCGCGCGGGTCCGGCGCGAGCGAGCCGTCCGGACCGAGTACGACGCGAACGAGCTCACCTGCCGGAGCGGCTGCCTGACAACCGACGCACGTTCTCGTCATACGGAGCCACCTCCCACGGTTTCGGTGGCGCTCTTGGCTCGAGCCTCTTCGATCTCTTTCCATTCGTCGCTCAAGAAGTGGCGCGCGGCTTCGTGGATCTGGCGGGCCTTCTTGATACCGAGACCCGTCTTGATCGCGAGCCGGTCCGGATCTTCCCGCGCGAGGTCCTCGACGCGCCGATATCCGGCGTCCTCGAGCAGGTGCACCGTGCGCTGGCCGATACCCTGCAAGAAGTGCAGCTTCTCGTCGTCGGCCAGCGGTTCGACGCGGGAGGTGGCGCGACCGATGCGATCTTGACGCACGCGCTCCATGGCCGCGTCCGCCGCTTGCTTGATCTCCTGCGCGCGCTCGGGGGCGTCGATGCCCGGAATCGTCACGAGCTCTTCCACCGCGGCTTCCGCCACCTCTTCGAGGGCGCGGAAACCGAGGCGATACATGCTCTTCGCGAGGTCCTCGCCGAGCCCCTCGATCTCACGGAGCTGAACGAGAGCCTCCTCTTCCATCTGCTGGAACTTGCTCTCGCTGATGATGTCGAGCTTCCAGCCGGTGAGCTGCGAGGCGAGACGGACGTTCTGACCCTTGCGACCGATCGCGAGAGAGAGCTTCTCGTCGGGGACGACGAGCTCCATACGATGGTCCGCCTCGTCGACGATCACCTTGTTCACCTCGGCCGGCTGAATGGCGTTGATGATGTAACGGGCGGGATCCTTGTCCCACGGCACGATGTCGATCTTCTCGCCGCGGAGCTCCTGCACGACGGCCTGCACGCGCGAGCCCTTGATGCCGACACACGCGCCGACCGGATCGACATCCGCGTCACGGCTCGTCACGGCGATCTTCGAGCGCGAACCAGGCTCGCGCGCGACGCCGACGATCTTGACGATGCTCTCGTAGATTTCCGGGACCTCGGCTTCGAACAGCTTCTCGACGAGGTGCGGCGACTGGCGCGACAGGATGATCATCGGACCGCGCGCCTCGCGGTCGATGTTCTTCACGTACGCGACGATACGGTCGCCGGGACGGAAGGTCTCGCGCGGCGTCTGCTCGCGCGCCGGCAATACGCCCTCGGTCTTTCCGAGATCGACGATGAGGTTGTGGCCCTTTTCGAAGCGCCGAACGATGCCGCGGATGAGCTGGCCCTGCCGGTCCTTGTACTCGTTGTAGATGATGTCGCGTTCGGCATCGCGCACGCGCTGGAGCAGCACCTGCTTCGCGGCCTGCGCGGCGATGCGACCGAAGGTGCTCCGTGCCTGCTTCATGTCGAGCACGCTGCCGAAGTCCTTGTCTTGCTGCTTCGCGCGCTCGGCGTCCTTCGGGTGCCAGAACACCTGGAAGCCGAGCTCTTCGCCGACTTCCGCTTCGAGCCCGTGCTTGCGCGCGACGTCGACCGCGATCTCGCGCTCGGGAAGCGTGACGGCTTCGACCACCGTCATGTACTGGAAGAGGTCGATGTTACCGCTCTCCGGGTTGTAGCGGGCCTCGAGCTCGCGCGTCGGCCCGAACGCCGCCTGCGCAGCTTTCAGGATCGCCGCCTCCATCGTCTCGATGAGGACTTGTTTGTCGATGCCCTTCTCCTGGGCGACCTGTTCGACGATTGCTCCGAGCCCGTCACTTGCGCTTAGCGCATGCGCTGCTGCCATATCTCACCTGCTCCGCTCTTCTGCCGAGAGCTCTTGCTCTCGGGTCTTCTTCGTACCGCCCCAGGGGGCGTGACCGCCGGTCGGTTTGCCGCGTTTCCACGCGAAAACAAGGCGCCCTTTGTCCACTTCGGCGAGCTCGACGAGCGAGCGGCGCCCGCGCACCGAGATCGCGATTTTCCCGTCTTCGACGCCGTCGAGCGTCCCCGTGACGACGTGCTCGCCGCCGAGCGGCTTCTTCAACTTGAGCCTCGCGTCGTGCCCCACGAAGCGTTCGTAGTCGTGGAGATCGTAGAGCGAACGCTCGACGCCGGGCGAACCCACTTCCAGCCGGTAGCTCCGGTTGATGCAATCGGCCGCGTCGAGCGCCGCCGAGAGGTCGCGCGAAACGTCCGTGCACAGCTCGAGCGTGACGCCGGCACCCGGGTCGCGCGTCTCCGGACGCTCGATGGTCACTTCGAGCACCTGTTCGCCGCGCTCCGTTTTCCACACGAGCTCCACGCAGTCCACTCCGTGAACCGTCAGGACGGGCTCGAGCGCGGCGACGATCTTGTCTCGGTCGAGCCCAGCGAGCTTCTCGTGGGCAATCCTCATGGGGCGGGCTGGGAACTTCGTAGGGCTCAAGCGTGTGGGGAAACGTGTGTCGGAGCCTCGTGTGGACAAAAAAAAGGACCCGTGGAGGACGGGTCCATGTGGATCCACCCAAAGCTGACGGGCGGCAGTCTAGCTACGAGCCTCGGCCCGTGCAAGCGCCCGGAAAAACCAACAATTTTCCGGCGCTCCCGAGCCGGACCCGCTTTGCCCGTGCCGCAGAAGCGTCACCAGGTCACGGCATCGACGTAAGCCGTCCCCGTCCAGGTTCCGTCCGTCACGAAGTTCACGCCGAGCTCGTGGAGCGCCTGGGCGCCCGCCGGAACCCCCACCGTGATCGTATTCCAGGCGTTGCTCGACAGGCCGGACGTTGCTCGCCACGTCCCCGTCCATGCCCATCCGCCGGCCGCGCCCTGAAGTACGTACGGTTGGATCGCCGTGATGCGGCTGCCGCTCGGGAACCAGACGCGATAGGTCACGGTTCGACCCGCGGGGACGCCCGGCGCGCCGACGCGCGCGAACTGCGAACCTGCCGGGCCGTTGAACGCGACCGCGAGCGAGCGCGCTCCTGCGAAAGCGCGCGTGGTCGAGCTCGAGACACCCGTGATCATGCCGCCCGACGACGTCCAGCCCTGAACGCCGCTCTCGAAGTTGTAGCGCGCGGTGTCGCCGCCTCCCGCTGAACCGCCCGTACCGCCGGTCGCCGTACCGCCAGTCGCCGTTCCGCCGGTCGCCGTACCGCCGGTCGCCGTTCCGCCGGTTCCCGAGGTTCCGCCCGTTCCGCCGCTTCCGCCCGTCGCGAGCGGAACACCGCCCGCGTTGATGATGGCGCCCGCCTTCGTTTTCATGAAGAGCTGCCCGTCGGTCCACTGGTCGTTCTGGTACGAGCTCTGCCCGCTCGCCCCCGCGCCGAAAAGCAGTGCAATGACCCCGACGTCGGCAAACTTCGTGATGTGCGCCGTGCCGTTCGCGAAGAAGTATTCGGTGCGGTTGTCCTTGTAGCCACCCGACGGCGCTCCGTCGTTCGCGACGTTTCGCATCGCGGAGTTGCCGAGCGGGATCTGCCAGAGGACCCAGCGCTTGCTCGCCTTGACGTTCCAGAGCCGGACCCATTCGGCGTAGCGATTGAAGCTCTTCGACGAGATCGACGCCGAGTCGCTGGCGTTCCAGAATCGATCTTGATTTTGAACGAGCCGGTAGTAGTCGGCGTCGCGATCGAGCGGGTCGCCGACGAGCACGTCGAACGTGGCACCCGTCACGTTGCTCGCGAGCCCGAACGGGGCGAGGAACGCGTACACCTTGTCGACCTCGGGCTGTAGCGCGTCGGTCACGTTGAAGTACGCGATGTCCTTGCCGGACGCCCACGCGGACACGTGGATCCCGAGCACGACGTTGTTCGCGCCCACCGATTTCCGGAGCTCTAGGAACGCGAGCCCGAGACCGGCGACGGTGTTGGGCAGATTCCGGAGCTCGGCCATGCCGCTGTCCTCGATGGCCGCGTACGTGCTCGGATTGCTCGCCGCTTGCTGCTGCAAGAGACCGGTGCCGTCCGGCTCGAACAGCACGACGACGGGTTTCGCGAACTCTTTGGCCCGCTGCATGAGGAGCTTCACGTCGGTGAAGTACGACGCCATCGTCGCCGCGTTCTGAACCTTCGCGAGGAACTGCGCCTCCCCTCCGCCCGGCTCACCGTGCATTTGGTAGTAGACGACCGTCGGGATCGCGCGCGCTGCGTCGCACTCTCTCATGTAGGAAAGCCCCCACGAGCCGTCGCGCGCGCCCCAGCCCCAATTGTTCGCCCAACCCTTCGTGAAGTACTGATAGCGAACGTCCCAAGCGACGCCGCTCGAGCGCATCCACGTCTCGCCGGGGCCCTCGAAGAGGCCGATGGCCACACGTGCCGGCAACCCGCTCGGGATCGGGCCTCGTGCGAGGCTACCCGCGAGCGCGCTTTCGACTTCGACGATGTCCGTGTCCTCGGACCCGGGCGCACCGCAGGCGGCAGCGAGGGCGAGTCCCACTGCGGAAAACCAGAGCTTCGTCGTCTTGTTCATGCTTCCTCCTCGATGATCCCGGCGCGCCGTCGGGATTGGCGCCAAGTGCGAGAGCTTAACGTCGAGCAACGGCTCGCTTAGTAAAGTTTTTAGCCCCCCGTCGAAAATCGAGCGACGCGCAACGTATCGCGCAGCGACACAAAAAAGCGTCGCAACCTGCGACACCTTTCGCCCTTCCTACGCGATGTTCGGCAGCGTCAGGAGATCGACGTGCAGGACCTCGTCGCTGAACGCCATGATCTCTTGCAGGCAAGCGTCCGAGGGCCGCGACTCCATGCGGATCTTTGCGCAGGCCGCGCGGCCGCCGTCGAAGACGGTGTTGTCGAGCGCGCTGATGTGAATCCCGTGCCGTTTCAAAACGGCGAGCACGTTCGCGAGCGCGCCGATGCGATCGACGTGCCTCACGACGAGCTGATAGCGGGACCACGTGCTCGGCGCGATGTTCACGACGTTCGGCACGTCGCCCTTCGTGACGAAGCTGCGCAGGATGCCCACGGTTTCGCTCGCGATGGCGACCTGCGCGCGATCGGTGGATTGGCCGAGGTGCGGCGTCGCGTAGACGCCCGGCGCGCGCAAGATCGGGTGCTCGTAGCGCGCCGTGCGCTCTCCGGGCTCTCCGGGCAGCACGTCGAGGCCGACGCGCAGGCCCTTTTTCGGGATGAGCTCGAGCAGGGCGTCGTAATCGACGAGCTCGTGCCGAGCCGTGTTCACGAAGAACGCGCCGTCGGGCAACGCTTCGAGGAACTTTCGATCGACGATGCCGCGCGTCCGCTCGCTGAGCTCGAGGTGGACCGTGAGGATGTCGGATTGGCGGGCGAGATCGGCGGGGTTCGAGATGCGCTTCGCACCGAGCTCGCCAGCGCGCGCCTGCGTCAGCGAGCGCCCGAAGGCGAGCGGGTGCATCTGATACGCCTGCGCCATGCGCAGGACGGCGCGACCCACGTGGCCGAGACCGAGGATGCCGATGGTGCGGCCTTCGAGACCCACGGCTCGTGCGTACTCGTCTTTCTGCCAGAGACCGGAGCGCAGCGACTGCAC
>DASUTR010000295.1:0-2635 GCA_036374535.1 Polyangiaceae bacterium | reverse complement strand
CCATGCTGCTAAGGGTCGATTGGGCAGAGGCGAGTCGCTTCCGAGCGACGATCGTGGGGGTTGCCTTCGGCATGCTGGTGGTTTCGCCTGCTTGCTCGAAAAAGAAGGACGGCGCGGCGCCCGTGGCCTCCGCGAGCGCGTCGGCGGCGAAGAAGAAGCTCTCGCCCGAGATGGCGAAAAAGACGCTCGCGAAGGTCGGCGACCGCGTCATCACGCTCGGCGAGTTCGAGGCGACCCTGGAACGCATGGATCCGTTCGAGCGCATGCGTTACCAGTCGCAAGATCGACGAAAGCGTCTGCTCGACGAGATGATCGAGGTCGAGCTCCTGTCGCAGGAGGCCAAGCGCCGCGGTCTCGACAAGGCGCCGGAAACGCAAGAGCGGCTGCGGCAAATCTTGCGCGACCAGATGCTCGAAGATCTGCGCAAGAGCGCGCCGGCCCCGAACGACGTGACCGAGGCGGAGCTCAAGGCGTACTACGACGCGCACAAGGACGAGTTCACCGAGCCGGAGCGCCGCCGCGTCGCCGGCATCGTGCTCGAGTCCGCGTCGCTTGCGAAGACGGTGCTCGCTCAGGCGAAGACGGCGACGCCGCAGCAATGGGGCGAGCTCGTCGAACAGCGCTCGACCCAGCGCGGCGCGCGCTCGATGCCCGTAGCCCCGACGGAGCTTGCGGGCGATCTCGGCATCGTGGGCCCGCCGGGTCATGCGCGCGGCGCGAACCCGCGCGTCCCCGAAGCCGTTCGCGAGGCCGTATTCAAGATCGGCAAGCAAGGCGAGACGTATCCCGAGGTCGTCGCCGCCGACTCCAAATTCTACGTGATCCGCCTGGTGAGCAGCACGCCCCCCCGCGAGCGGAAGTTCGAGGACTCGGAGCGTGCGATCCGCACCGCCGTCGTCCAATCGAAGATCCGCGAGAAGGAGCGCGCGCTCGAGGACGAGCTGAAGAAGAAGTTCCCCGTCACGGTCGACGACGCCGCGCTCGCCAAGATGCCGATGCCGCCCCCGAACGCGACCCCGAGCCACGCGGGGAAGCCGGACCTCCGGATGCCGCCGATGCTCGGAGCGCCGCCGCGCGCGCCGCTTCCCCCGCCGGCGCCGCCCAAAGCGCCGTGACCGAGCCGCTCGCCGCGCTCGCGTTGCTCCCGGACGCCGTGAGCGACTGGGGCGCGGAGCTCCGCGGCGCCGTTCGCACGGCGGACGAGCTCGCCGCGCGCCTTCGGCTCACCGAAGCCGAGCTCGCGGGGGCAAGAGCCGCGGAGCTCGCGGGTCTACCGCTGTTCGTCACACCCTACTACTTCGGGCTCATCGATCGCGACGACCCAGCGTGTCCGATCCGAAGGCAAGTCGTGCCACACGCCGACGAGGCGACCACCGTCCCGGGCGATCTCGCCGATCCCCTCGGCGAGGAAGCGCACACCGCGGCTCCGGAGCTCGTCGTCCGCTACCCCGACCGCGCGCTCCTGCTCGCGACCGATCGCTGCGCGGTGTACTGCCGCTTCTGCACGCGCAGCCGCATGGTGGGCGCGGGCGGCGGCGCGCGTTCGCTCGAGCGGCTCGGCGAAGCGTTCGCGTACCTCGAAGCTCACCCGGAGATTCGCGACGTGATCGTGAGCGGCGGCGATCCGCTCGTGATGGCGACGGACCGGCTCGAGCGGCTGATTGCACGCGTGCGCGCCATCCCGAGCGTCGAGACGATTCGTCTCGCGACGCGCGTGCCCGTCGTGCTCCCGCAGCGCATCACGAAAGAGCTCACGGACGCTCTGCGGGCGCATCATCCGATCTTCGTGATGACGCACTTCAACCACCCGAAAGAGCTCACCGAGCTCTCGCGCTCCGCGCTCCGCCGCCTCGCAGATGCCGGGTTCCCCGTGATGAACCACACCGTGCTCCTCCGCGGCGTGAACGACGACGCCGCGACGCTCACGGCGCTCTTCCGCGGCCTCGTGCGCGAGCGCGCGCGCCCGTATTATCTCTTGCAGACCGATCCCGTGCGCGGCTCGTCCCACCTCAGAACGCCGCTCGACACGGGGCTTCGCTTGATGGAAGCGCTCCAGGGTCGTCTCAGTGGTATCGCGCTCCCGAAGCTCATCGTCGACACGCCGGGCGGCTTCGGCAAAGTGCCCGTCGTGCCGAACTCCATCGTGTCACGGAGTGACGGCGTGACGCGGTTTCGCACCTGGCGAGGCGTCGAAGTGGACTACGTGGATCCGCCCGAGACCGAGCCTCGCTAGAGGACGCGAGTGTGGTTGCCGCGTGGTTCCCGCGGCCTCGTGGGGTCTCCCGCGCGAAATCCAAAGTTATCGCGATCGATAATTATCGCGCGCGATACTTTTCGATTTCGTTCGAGAAGGCGCCTCCCGCAAGACGAAGTATCGAGTAGCCGAATGCAAAGCCTGGCGAACCCACGCGCGGGTCACAACGGAATGTTTCCGTGCTTTTTCGACGGATTCCGGTCGCGTTTCGTGCGCAGCACGTCGAGCCAGGCGCCGAGCCGTCGCCGCGTTTCGCGCGGACGAATGACTTCGTCGACGAAGCCGAGCTCGGCGGCTTTGTACGGATTCGCGAAGCGCGCGCGGTAATCGGTGACGAGCTCGGCGCGCGCGGCGTCGGGGTCGCTCGCGGCTTCGAGCTTC
>DASUTR010000294.1:0-9854 GCA_036374535.1 Polyangiaceae bacterium | reverse complement strand
ACATGCCGGCCATCAGCGACGAACCGGCGACGCGCATCGGGTTCTCGGGCTCGGCGTGGGTAGATACGAGCTACGCTCGGACCGACTCGGGCCGCCCCGAAGCGGATCCGAACATCAAGCGCTGGGAGCGCCAGGCGCGCTTCGTGCTACGCGTCACGCCGACGTACAGCACGAAGGAGGGCTGGTTCGCGCAGGGCCAGGGCGAATTCGTGGCGAACGGCGCCGCGGCCGCCGCCGCCACTCAGCTCGTCGACACCGACGATCTGTACGTCCGCGCCGGCAAGTGGAACCTCTTCGACGTGACCGCGGGCCGGTTCCAGGGTTGGGAGGTCTACCACCTTGGCATGGCGCTCGACCTCAATACGTTCGAGCGCAGCGGGCCGTACACGAACGCGAACCCCGCGTCCCCCGCGCAGATCTACGGCGTCACGCACTACTGGGATCGACCGAACGGCCCGGGCAACATGGCCGTTCACGTCTACCTTCCGAAGCCGGTCGACATGTTGCGTTTCGAGTTGATGGAGCAGCTCGGCAATACCGGCGGCCTGCAGACGCTCGCGCTCCGCGGGGTCGGCATCGTCGACTGGGGGATGAATCTCCCCGGCACGCAAGGCTACCGGCTCTCGGTCAAGCTGAAGGGCGGCTTCGAGACCGGCAAAGACGCACCGCGCGAGCAGGGCGAGACGTACAAGGAAAAAGTCCTGAGAAAAGGTTTCGGTGGCTCGCTCCAAGTCGTCTTCGATCCCTACGTGGACATCGGCGGCGGATTCGCTCAAGGCATTCTCGATCGCTTCAACTCGCTGACCGGCGATCTCGAGTTCCCGAGTAGCCACACGACCACGACGTTCGGCGGATTCTTGAACGTGGCCCCCATCAAGCGCTTGGTCGTCGGCTTCGGCTACCACAACACCGAGCAACAAACCCTCAAGTGCACCGAAGAGATCCCGCCCGCGATGCCCGGCGGAACGCCGACGTTCGCGGACTGCAGCACCGACGCGACGCCCTCGGGGAACTTCGATTCGTACAAGCTCGTGCAGTACTTCGCCGCCATTCAGGGCGAGATCCTGCCGAACTTCTTCGCGAAGCTCGTGCTCGCCTACGGTAAGGCCGACTACAACAAGTGGAGCGACACGGGCGTTCCGCCGTACACGAACGAGACGGGCGAGCTCATGGGCATGCCGCTCCGGGCAAGCTCGCGTATTCGCTTCATGTACCTGTTCTGACCGACGACGTGTCGGCACGCTGTGCAGAAGCCGCCCCACCGCGCGCGATTAAAAATTATCGCGAGCGATAGTTATCGAAAGCGATAATTTTGAAATCGTGATTGCGGGAGGTGTCTGGCCGGACTGGGCGAACCGAACCCCGGCGCCACGAAGAAGTTCCCCGCGCTCAGGGCCTCAGCGCCGGCCCTTGAAGTCCATCATCTTTTGGACGACCGCTTCGCTCTCTTCGGCGATCGCGTCGTTCTCGCGCGCCTCGTCGGCGCACGACTCGCAGAGCTTCTTGGCCTTTCCGTTGACGGTCACGGTCACGAGCTCATCGACTTCGTCCCCGCACGATTTACACACCATGGCGGAATTTTTCGCGCGATCTCGAGGGCGAGTCAATCATCCCGGTTTCGAGCCGGCCGCCTCCGGCTCCGACACGGGCGGCGCGGATTTTCGCAGCGCGAGCGCGACGCCGGCAATGACGAGGCCCGTCCCGGCGAGCGTGGTCGCGCGTACCGGCTCGTTCCCGAACGTGGCGCCGAGCCAGATGGCGATGGCGGGGATGACGTAGCTCACGAGGCTCAAGCGATAAGCGGGCACGGTACGAAGCAGCCACACGTAGATGCCGAACGTGAGCACCGAGCCGAACACCGCGAGATAGAGGACGCTCGCGACGGCGGTACCCGTGAAGCGCACCGGCTGGTCTCGCTCGAACAGGAACGACAGCCCGAGCAACAGGACCCCGCCGAGCGCCATCGCGTCGCGATTGAGAATGATCGAGCTCGAGCCCGCGGCGCGTAGCTTCATGAGCGCCGTCGAGTAGGTGACCGACAGCGGGCCGAGCAGGAGCAAAAGCCCCATCGTCACCGCGCGCGGGCTGATGCTCGCGATGTCGGTCGCGAACAACGCGACGATCCCGGCGAGCGCCACCACCATGCCCGCCCACTGCCGCCCGACGAGGAGCTCCGTCTTCGTCACGAAGTGCCCCGTGAGCGCGACGAGCAGCGGAAAGACCGACCAGAGCACGCTGACGAGCCCGGACGGCAGCACCGTTTCCGTGTAGTAGACGAGCGCGAAGTTCAGCACGAACTGACACAGGCAATGCGCGAGCATCACGCCGAGCGGCGGCCTGCCGCCGCCTTCGCGCTTCACGAGCCAAGGCGCGAGACATGCCATGAGCGCGCCGGCGACCACGAAGCGCAAGCCGGCGCCGAGCAGAGGCGGCATCGTTTCGAGGCCCTGCTTGATGACGAGCCAAGTGCTGCCCCAGACGACGGCGACGACCGCCATCAGTGAGTAGACGAGCGCGGGCCGCGGAGCCATGGGCGGGCGCAGCATGACACGCTCCGCCTTGCGAGCACGTGCTTTCGAAGTCTACGCTCCGGCGTCGTGAGCCGCGCGGAGTCGGACATCGCCTGGATGGAAGTCGCGCTCGGCGAGGCCGATCGCGCCACGCTGCACGGCGACGTGCCGATCGGGTGCGTGATCGTCGACAGCGACGACGTCGAGCTCGCCCGCGATCACAACCGGCGCGAGGAGCTCGGCGATCCCGCGGCCCACGCCGAGATCCTCGCGCTCCGGAGCGCGGCGAGCATCCGACGCCACTGGCGGCTCGAGGGTGCGACCGTCTACGTGACGCTCGAACCGTGCCCGATGTGCGCCGGAGCGCTCGTGAACGCGCGAGTGAGCCGCGTCGTTTTCGGCGCCCTCGATCCGAAAGCCGGAGCGCTCGAGAGCCTCTTCACGATCGGACGGGATCCCCGTCTCAATCACCGCTTCGAGGTCACGGGCGGCGTCCTCGCCGGGGCCGGCGCGCGACGCCTGTCGGACTTCTTCCAGAAACTTCGCGCAGCAGGCGAGAAATAGGCCCTCGCGAGCCCTCTCCACGGGGCCAGGGCCCCCTTTGCATCAACGTGAGACACGAGAAAAAACAAGCTCGGGGTCCCTGCGTTCGGCCGCGCTTTGCGCTAAGGTCCGCCACCCTAAATTCCGCGTCAGATGGGTAGCGAGGCGGCTGGCGCGAGACTTGGACACCACCTGGAGACCCCATGAGCGAGCTCGCCACGATTCAAAAATACCTCGGAGAAAAGTCCGCGTACTACCTCGAGTACCAGTCGAAGACGGTGAAGAAGGAAAAGCTTCACCTCCCGTCACCGACCTTCGTCGACGACGTGACGGCGCTCTCGGATCGTAGCCCGCGCGTTCTCCGCAGCCTCCAGGCGATGTACGGCGGCGGCCGCCTCGCGAACACCGGCTACGTCTCGATCCTCCCGGTCGATCAGGGCATCGAGCACTCTGCCGGCGCTTCGTTCGCGAAGAACCCGGAGTACTTCGATCCGGAGAACATCGTGAAGCTCGCCATCGAGGGCGGCTGCAACGCCGTCGCCAGCACCTTCGGCGTGCTCGGGGCCGTCGCGCGCAAGTACGCGCACAAGATCCCCTTCATGGTGAAGTTCAACCACAACGAGCTCATGACGTTCCCCAACAAGGCGGAACAGATCACGTGGGGCACCATCAAGCAGGCGGCCGACATGGGCGCCGTGTCCGTCGGCGCGACGGTTTACTTCGGCTCCGACGGCGCCTCGCGACAGATCGTCGAGGTTTCGAACCTCTTCCAGCAAGCCCACGAGCTCGGCTTGGCCACCGTGCTCTGGTGCTACCTCCGCAACAAGGCGTTCAAGGTGGGCAGCACCGACCACCACGTCTCCGCCGATCTCACCGGTCAGGCGAATCATCTCGGCGTCACCATGGGCGCCGACATCATCAAGCAGAAGCTCCCCGAGGTGAACGGCGGCTTCAAGGCGCTAAACTCGGGAGAATCGTCGTACGGCAAGCTCGACGAACGCATCTACACCGAGCTCACGAGCGAGCACCCGATCGACCTCTGCCGCTATCAGGTCGCGAACTGTTACATGGGCCGCATCGGCCTCATCAACAGCGGCGGCGCTTCGGGCAAGAACGATTTCGGCGAAGCCGTGACGACCGCCGTCATCAACAAGCGCGCGGGCGGCATGGGGCTCATCAGCGGCCGCAAAGCGTTCCAGCGCCCGATGAACGAAGGCGCGAAGCTCCTCCAAGCGATTCAGGACGTGTATCTGTGCAAGGAAGTGACCATCGCGTAGTCGCGATTGGGCCCAATCCGGCACACGACGGCGCCCGGTGTTCGACGAGAGCATCGGGCGTTTTCGCGTTCGACGCGGCGCTTGCTATGATGCGCGCCGATGAGGACTTGGTTCGGGAAGATGGTGCCGCTCGTCTCGGGGGCTCTGCTCGTGTACGCGTGCGCGGGAAAATCGCTTTCGGACGGAGACGAACCGGACGACGCGAGCGGCGGTTTCGCGAACGCCGGTCACGGCGGTAGCGGAGGCAGCACCAGCGGCAAAGGCGGCAGTCCCAGTAGGGGCGGGTCGCCCGGCAAGGGCGGCAGTCCCGGCAAGGGCGGCTTCGGCGGCACGAGCGCTCAAGGCGGCGTCGCGGGGACCGGAAACGTCGGGGGCGAGCCGGGCACCGCGGGCATCGGTGGTTGCGGCGGTAGGGTCGTCGGCAGCGTGTACGGGACGTGCGCCGCGCCCGCGGCGTGCATCACGCTCGGCAATCCCGTTCCGTCGTCCGTGCGCCGGAACGCGAGGACCGAGCCGGAGAACGGCGCCGGCGGTCAGGGCGGAGAAGGCGGCGATTCGGGAGAATCGCACCCGCACATGGCGACAGCCCGACTGTGCGGTACCGCGATCGAGGACGACGAGCGACAAGGCTATCTGGCGTTCGAGTACCTGATGCCGGAGGACGGCACGCAGCTCACCGGTTTCACGCTCACGACGGGGAACAGCGCGTGCCGGGGCTCGGTCATCGCGACCGGAACGCTCACCGAATTTTCGGCGCCGCCGCGCGGCTGGTGGTCGACCCAGTGCATCGCCGTGAACGGCAGCGAGCTCGAGTCCTTCGTGACGGTCACCGTGCCGCACGTGAACGCACCGTACCCGAGCGTGCGCGACCTTCGTTTCGTCTCGGACTGCGAGTGCCCGCGCCAAATCCAGCGTTTCGACACGTGTGGCGACTACCTCTCGCCGCAGGAGTGTCTCTGAGACTCGTCACGGTTCGACTGCTTCGAGCGCCTCGGCGTTCTCGGATACGCCGGACTCGAGCTCCGAGGTCGGCAGCGCGCCGCCGCGGCGAAACCCAATCTGTTCGGCGAGGCCCGTTTCGAGCTCGTCGTCCGTGATGCGCTCGACCCGGCGCGCGATGCGCATGAGCTTTCGGAGGTACTCCGACCAGCGCTCGGTGACGGCGCCGTCGGGCATGAAATGCTGGCGCGTCGGATCGGGCAGAATCGAAGCGAGATAGAGCGCCTGCCCGAGCGTGAGCTCCTTGGGCGTCGTCGCGAAATAGTGCGACGCCGCCGGGCCCACGCCGTAAATTCCCGGCGCGAGCTCGACCACGTTCAGATAGAGCTCCATGAGCTCCTTCTTCGTGAGCTCCTGCTCGAGGAGCAGTGTCAAGAGCGCTTCCTGGATCTTTCGCGAGAGCGTCTTCTCGCGACCGAGATAGAGATTCTTGGCGAGCTGCATGCTGATGGTGCTCGCACCCCGCACGAACCGGCCGGCGCGAATATCGTCCTCGATGGCGCGCGCGATGGCGCGAAAATCGAAGCCACGGTGCCGGTAGAAGCCGCCGTCTTCGCAAACCAGCACGGCGATCTCCATGAAACGCGAGATGTCGTCGTACGCCACCCACTCGGGCGAGCCCGGTCCACTGCGGATCATGACGCTCTGCCCGTCCGCGCTCTTCACCTCGCGCACCCACGCGGCGCGGAAGCGCTGGGGCGACAGCGAGGCGGGCGCGCTCTTCACGCGACAGTCGTTCTTCACGTCGAGCACGACGCGCGTCGCGTCGGGTTTGTTCGCGAGAAAATCGAGCTCGTAGGCCAGGGTAAACGTGCCCTCGAGCGCGAGCCCGTCGAGCTCGGCGACGAGCTCTTCGGGCAACGAGCCGAGCATCGCGTCGCACGACGCGAGCGGAACGCCCCCCTTCGAACGCAGCCTGATTCCCGCGTCATCGCGCTCCACCGAGAACGTCGTCGCGAGACGCACGTCGCCGACGGCGAGCTCCGCGTCGTCGAGCGCGATGCGCGAGCCGTCGAGCCGCGCCTCGCCCGCGGCGCGGAAGCTCAGCGCGAGCCCCCGAATCTCCTTCTTGGCGAGCTCGGGCCGCACGAGCGACACGTTCAAGAGCTTGCCCGAGCCGGAGCCACGAAGCGCCTCCGCACCCGGCAGCAGATCGACGCGCACGTGCGCCTCGAGCGACGCCTCGCGCACGCGCCGGAGGCCGAGATCGCCGTCGCGCACGCCGAGCGCGCCGAGCGCGACGGGACCGCCTTCCAACTCCACGGACGGCTCGCCCCCGGCGAGCGGCAGCCGCACGCCGAGCGCGAGCGGCGTGCTTCCGGCGAGCAGCCGCTCGGCGGGCCGCACGGCGAGCGCGACCTCGCGCGCGTCGCGCGTCAGCTGCACGCGACTCGGGCCGAACCCGAGCGCCTCGTCCGCGTACCCGAGCCGAACGCGCAGCGCATCCACCTCGAGCTTCGCCCCGTCCGCGAGCAGGCTCGTCGCGAGCCCCCGCGCAGCGCCGACCGCGCCGGCAAGACCCGGCTGGCTCGCGCCGGGCGCGGGCGCGCTCGCGCGCGTGACGGGCTCCTTCGGCGCGGGCGCCGGCGCGCGCGCACCGAGCTCGAGCGCGATGTCGAGCCCTCCGACGCGCCCCCCGCGCAGCGCCGGCCCGGCACCGGCCGAAAGCGTCACGTCGGCCCCCCGAACCTCGACGCGTGCGCCGCGCTCACCGAGCAGCGCGCGATCGCACCGCACGCGATCGTTCGTTGCGGTGCGCTCGAATGCAACGCCCCACGCGTATTCCGGAAACGTCACTCGCTCGGAGCGCTCGAACCACGTGACATCGACGCCCCGCACGGTGAGCTCGCGGCGCGAGCCTCCGCCCGATGCGCCACCGGAACGTTTGGAGCGCACGGCGTCGCGCACGGCGCTCGGAGACCCGCGAAGGGTCGCACGACCACCGTGCACCTCGATGGGCCCGCCCGTGAACGGAACGAGGACCGCGTCGACGTTCGCCGTCACGCGCACCGGCTCCGCGCTCGCAAGCACGACTCCTCTCAGCCAAACCCCGCGCAGTCCGAGACGGACGCTTTCGACCTCGGTCGCGAGTCCGCGGTCCGCCGCGCGCTCGGCCAGCGCCGAACGAGCGATTGGCCCCACGAGCAGGACCGGCACGAGCAACACCAGCGCGACGCCCGCGGCCACGACGCCCGCACGCCCCGAGCGACCGAGGTCTCGCCAGAGCTCACGCACGTCGGTCACGATTCGAAGACTTACCGCCGCTGCAGCGAACGGGCGACTTCCACCAGAAAATCGCGGTGAAGCCGCCCATTCCGCGACGACCCGGCGCCCGGCCGACGACCGAAGTTGCGTGACGCAGGTGAGCTCTTTTGCCCGCTATGAGCACGGCGAACAGCGACTCTTCGCCGACGCTTTCGCTGCCTCACCGGCGGTGTTCGCAGCTACATTGTTGCACTCGGCGGGCCTCGGCGTTTCCGAGCGAGCACGATGATGAGCCTCACGCCCCTGCGAGCGACCCACGGATCGTCGACGGCGGTGCTGGCGCTCGTGCTTTCGGCGGCGTGCGGCGAGACGTCGAGCGACTTCGACGATCCGAATCGCGGCGGTTCGAGCGCCGGCGGCACGAGGCCCGGCGGTGGCTCTCCCGCGACCGGCGGCATGGGCGGAAGTCCCGTCGCCGGCAGCGCGGGCAGCGGTGCCGGCACGGGCGCAGCCGGCAGCGGACCGGGCCGAAGCGGCGGTTCCGCCGGCGGTGAGCACGGCGGCGGTTCGAGTGGCGCAACGCCGGTTTCCTGCACCATTGCCGCGACGGCCGCGGCAAGCACCGTGATCCCGACGGTCGGTGTCGTGACGTTTTCGACCGACCTCGCCGGCCTCAGCGCAGCGCGCATCGAATTCGGCCTCACGACGGCGTACGGAAGCAGCGCGCCGGTGAGCCTCACCGAGCCGAGCTACCGCACGCTGCTGCTCGGCATGAAAGCGTCGCGTACGGTTCATTTTCGCGTCGTCCTGCGCGCGGGCGCGAACGAATGCTCGGGCCCCGATCAAACGTTCACGACCGGCGCGCTCGGAGACAATCTGCCCACCGTCGAGCTCGAGACGAACGACCAGGCGGCGCTCGCCGGCGGCTACCTCGTCGGCACCCACTCGCAGTCGGGCTCCGCGTTCATTCTCGACGCCGACGGCGACATCGTCTGGTGGTTCGGCTCGGGCAACGCGTCGAGGGCGATGCTGAGCGCCGACAGCCGGTACCTGTGGTTGCTCGCGACGAACCAGGCCGGTGGAAACCCGAACGTTCGCCGGGTCGCGATGGACGGCGTAGGCGGCGCCGAGAGGCACACCGAGTTCGGCGACGCTCATCACGACCTCGTCGTTCTGCCCGACGACAGCGTGGGTTTTCTCCAGTACTACATGAACGGCCGCGATCGTGTGATGGAGCGCGCGCCCGACGGCTCCGTGCGCCAGATCGTGGACATTCCGACGGCACACGGCGGCACGGCGGACAATCACTCGAACTCGATCCAGTACTTCGCGCCCGACGACTCGTACACCGTGTCGGACCTCGACCAGAACTGCTACGTGAAGGTGTCGCGCCAGGGGCAGGTGGCGTGGGTCCTCGGAGGCGACACCAGCGACTTCACGGGACCGGGCGCGACGTGGAACCGCGAGCACGGCCACCAGATGCTCGCGCCGAATCGCATCTTGTTCTTCAACAACGGCGCCACCGGCGCAAACTCCATCGCCCGGGAGGTCACGCTCGACCTCACGATGATGACCGCCGCGAACACCTGGCAGTACGACGGCGACGAGAACAGCAACACGCTCGGCGACGTGCAGCGCCTCTGGAACGGCAATACCTTCGTCACGTACTCGAACGCGGGCACGTTCCACGAGATCAACTCGAACGGCGACCTCCTCGAGTCCATCTCGTTCTCGGCCGGCGGCGGCGTCGGCTACGCGACGAAGCGTCAATCCCTGTACGGTCCAGGACCGAAACAAGCGCCGCCGTAGCTCCGTCGCTCTCCGCGACTCACGGTGCGCTCGAGGCTCGCCCGTGGCGACGACGTCGCACGAATGCGCCGGAGCGGTTCGCCCCCGGAGCCAGCTGTTCCCCCCCGAACCGTGCTACTGTGACGCGAGGCTCGCGGCGCCGTGGATCGATCCGTGCTGAGCTCAATTCGTCCTTCGAGCGCGTCGCTCATGTTCGGCGTGATCGCTGTCGCCGCTTCGTGTGGCTCGCCCGAAAAGCGTCCCGCTCCGGAAAGCGGGACAGGCGGGGCAAGTGGCTCTGGCGCGACGGGCGGTTCGGACACGACCTCGGGTGGGCAGCTCGGCGGTGGTGGCGCCGGCACGGGAGGCGCCGGCACGGGAGGCGCCGGCACAGGAGGCGCGGACACAGGAGGCGGGGGCACGGGAGGCGCCGGCACGGGAGGCGCCGGCACGGGAGGCGCCGGCACGGGAGGCGCCGGCACGGGAGGCGCCGGCACAGGAGGCGCGGCGTTCAGTGGAGGCGCTGGGGGAA
>DASUTR010000293.1:0-9607 GCA_036374535.1 Polyangiaceae bacterium | reverse complement strand
ATCCCTGCTAGGCTACATGAACGCCGACGCCTGTGGGAGGCGCCTACCTCGGGCGCGTCTCTAAAGAAGCTTCGTTCCCTCGAAATCGAACGCGAGCTTGACCTCCATGAGGCCGGCTTCGCGGAGCGCCTTCCGTAAGCGCGATTTCTGCTCCGTATAGAACATCAGGAAGCCGCCGCCCCCCGCGCCGATGAGCTTGCCGCCGAGGGCGCCATTTTCGAGCCCGAGCGCGTACCAGCGGTCGATGTCCGGATTGGACATGCCCTTCGAGCGCTTCTTTTTGTGCTCCCAATGAACGTGCATGAGGCGCCCGAACTCGGACAGGTTCGAGGTCTCGATGGCCTCGAGGCTTTTGTGCCCGAGCTCCTTCACGTAATGAAGGTTGTCGATCATCGCCTGATCGTTCTGGCGGCTCTTCACGTCCTGCTCTTTGAGCACCTCGGAGGCGGCGCGATACACCCCGGTCGACACGAGCACGAGGTTGTCCTCGAGCAAATCGAGCGTGTCGTCCGAGGCCGCCACGGGTCGCGCGTCGACGACGTCGTCGGGCCGGAACTCGAACACCGTCACTCCGCCGAACGCCGCGATGTACTGATCCTGCTTGCCGATCGGCTCTTTCAAGAGATCGATCTCGATGTGACACGCGAGCTCCGCGAGCTCACGCGGATGAATGAAATGGCGCTTGTACTTGTGGAGCACCTTGAGCAGGCACGTCGTGAAGCTGCCCGACGAGCCGAGGCCGGTGCCCGCCGGGATGTCCGCCATGCTCGTGATCTCGATGTTCGGCTCCCCGATGCCGGTGAGCTTCAACGCTTCGCGAATGATGGGGTGCTTCACGTCTTCGGCGCGTGCCGGGCGCTCGATCTGCGAATAGCGGATCAAGAGCTCCTTGAGCGGCGTCCGGTGCATGGTCACGTGCACGTACTGCGTGATGGCGGCCGACACGCAGAAGCCGCCGTGCACGCGGTAATACGACGGCAGATCCGTCCCTCCGCCGCCGAGAGAAATGCGAAGCGGGCTACGACCGATGATCACGCGATGCCTCCGGGTTTCGTTCGTCGCGCCACGACCAGGAAGCCGAGCGTCTCTTCCGGGTCGAATGCGATGCGATCCATGACGCGCGCCGCAGCCGAGATGCCGATCATGGACGGTCCCACGAGCGGGAGAGTCCAGAACCGAACGGGCGCGACGGTTTTTCCTTCGTGCGAGAGTTTCCCCATCGCTTGCGCGAGACCGCCCATGCGCGCGACGCGGAGCGCGAGGTAGCTGTTGAGCTTGTGCCCAATCACGCTCCACAGGCTGCCCATCGGGTGCACCTCGACGAGCTCGAGGCCGGCAGCCTGGCACAGTGTTCTGAGGCCGTGGGGGCTGTAACGGAAGTAGTCGTGAGGCTGCTCGTGCAGGCGGAACTGGAACGGTGCGGAAAGAATCAGCCTGCCGTCGTCCTTGAGCACGCGCGCCATTTCTCGGACGAGCTCGGCGGGCGCCGGCGTGTGCTCGAGCACCTGGATGTTGAGCACGGTATCGAAGCTGCGATCCTCGAAGGGAAGGCGATCCCCGTCGTACACGAGATCGGGTTTGCCTTCCGCGCTGTCGGCGTTCGTGAGCTCGAACGTGTCTTTTCGCTCGATACCGATGTACTCGTCGAGAAACGGTTTGAAGATGTGCTCGTAGGGCTTTTGCCCGCAGCCCACGTCGAGAAGGCGCCCGCGGGCTTGTGGAGCGACGCGCTCGAGCGAGTCGATCGTGAGCGACCACTGCAAATCCACCCAATCGGAGGTGAGACGCAGGGCCCGCTTGAGCATGGGGGCAGAGAATGGCATGAAATCCCGTAACGTGCCCCGCTTCGTACGGCTCATCGTGCCCTTGGCGGGAGCCGCGCTGTTCACCGCGTGCGGTTCGGACAAGGGCTTCGAGGCTTCGGCGCCGTTCGAGGACGTGGAGGACGTGAAGGTCTGGGCGACGAGCGCGAGCGCGGTCGCCGTGTACTCGCACGCCTACGAGCTTTTGGGCGTCGCGGACGGAGCGCTCGGCTTTGCGGATCCGACGTGTCCGGCGACGAACGACGATGGGACGACGCTCACCGTGACGGGCGGTTGCACGGACGCGAACGAGCGGGTCTGGGAAGGCAGAGCCACGGTCGTCCGAGACGGTGACGATCGGACGCTTTCGTTCGGCGGTTTCAACGACAACGAGGGGACGGTCGAGGTGAGGGTGGTGGAGGGGCCGATGCTCGAGGTTCCGCTGCGCGAGTTCGCTGCCGAGCTCGTCGTCGGCGACGTCACCAAGATTCGCTATGCGGGGACGGTGGCGGGTGACTACACGGGACCGACGTTGTGGAACGGCAGTGGTCGCGTCGCGCGCTCGGGGTTCATCGAACCGACGGGGAGCGTCGACGCGACGACGGTCGACGAGCTCGTCGACGGCGAGTTGTGTTCGGGCCAACCCGTGTCGGGTTCTACGACGCTCGAGGCGCGCGGCGACACGGCGGTCGTCACGTACGACGGCGCAACCGATTGCGACGCCGAGCAGAACGCGCGCCTCGTCGTGAACGGCGAGGACCGAGGGCTCGTGTCGGGGATTGCTTGCACCGTTACCGCCGTCGGGGCCGACCGCGGCGGGCTCGCCGCAGCGCTTGCGACCTTGTTCGGTATCGTCGCGGCGGCCGCCGTTCGGCGAGCCGCATCGCCGTGGTCCCCCGCATCCGAGCGCGGCTAAGCTGTCGGTCGGTGCGAGCGCTCGCTGCGGTCTTCGGTGTCTGGTGCGTGTGCGGCGCGGTCGCTTGCGCGCGTTCGGGCCTCGAGCTCGCGGCCACCGACGACGGCGTTCCCTCGGGCGACGATACGCTGGACGCCGGAACCCCGAGCGACGCGGGAAGCGACGCCGGTTCGCAGTCGGGAAGTCTCGAGGGGCTGTGCGGCGAGTACGTGGAGGCGATGTGCCGCTTCTACACGGAGTGCTTCGACGAAGTGTTTCGCGACCACGCGCAGTGCGTCAGCGAGCTCGAGTGTTACGGCGTCGAAAATCTCGAGAACGCCGTGCGCGAGGGACGCGTCGGGTACGACGCGGCGCGCGTTCGAGAATGTTTCGAGACGTTGAGAAGCGAGCCGTGCGCCCTGCCGGTGCTCGGCACGCTTCAGAACGAAGCGTTCGGGGTCGATCGGCTGCTCCGAGCGTGTAAAGGGGCCGTCGAACCCCACCAGCAGCAGGGGGACGTGTGCTTCGCGACCGGCGAGTGCGTGTACGGACACCGCTGCATCGAAACGAACGGTTGTCCCGGCAGCTGCGAGCGCGTCCCCGGTTGGCAGGAGCCGTGTCTGGAGGGGGGCCATTGTTACAATCCGCAAGCCTGTCTCGAGGGCGTTTGCCGATTGCTCGCGCGTGCCGGAGAGCCGTGCAGCTCCCCACTCGATTGTCGCGAAGATCTCGACTGCGCGCCGAACGGTCGTTGCACGACGGTAGAGCGCGCCCGGCTCGGCGAGCCGTGCCGGTTGGATCTCAACGGCGCGAAACCGGCGCGGTTGTGCGACGAGGGGCTCTTCTGCTTCCTCGAGCAGGATCTCGGCGGGACGTGCCGGCCACTCGCGACGGGCGGCGAGTCGTGTGTCAGCGATGCGAGCTGCCTGCCCGGCCATTTTTGCTCGAACTTGGCCGCTCCGACTCAACCCGTCTGTCACCCCCTCGGCGGCATCGGTGCGCTCTGCAATCAAGACGCCTGGTGTCGCGAGGGGTTACGGTGCGGAGGCCCGCTGACGGCGGACGGTCGTTTCGGGACCTGCTCGCTGCCCTTCGCGCTCGGTGAGCCCTGCGGAGGCGTGGGGATTCGCGGCTCGTGCGACGACGGCCTCATCTGCAACGGACAGCGCTGCCTCAATGCGCGCTACGACGGTGAGGCGTGCGACGACCCGCTCGCGACGTGCGTGCGTGGAACGTGCGTCGAGGGCCGCTGCCGCGGGTTCGCGCGCCTCGGACAAAACTGCGACATGCCGGACGATTGTCTGTCGCGCTCGTGCGAGTCGGGTCGGTGCGCCGATCGCTCGCTGTGTATGCCGCGGTAACCGCTGCCGTCGACGTTTGCGACCCGGCGCCGCGGAGCTACCTCGATAGCCGTCCAAATCCTCCTCGCTCAGGGTAATACTGTATGGTATTACCCAAGCCATGACCTCGGTTGTGAAGACCGTGAAGATTCCAAAACCGGTGGCTGCGGCGTTGTCGCGGCTCGCCAAGGCCCAAGGGCGTTCCGAATCCGAGCTCATCCGCCAGGGCATCGAGGCGGTGCTTCGGGACGATGACGGCGTCGACATGCAAAAGGCCCTCGCAGCCGATTTGGGAGTAGGCCGTGGACCCAAGGATCTCTCGAGCAATCGGAAGCGACTCGCCGGCTATGGACGGTCGCGCCATCGTTGATACGGGGTACATCGTCGCGCTTCTGAATCGCGACGATGACCATCACGCGTGGGCCACGCGCCTTTTGCCTTCGTTGCGAGGACCCTGGCTCACCGCCGAGGCCTGTATTTCGGAGAGCGTCTTTCTCCTCGAAGCCGCGGGGCGAGAGTCCGTCGAGCGCCTCATCTCGTGGCTCGAGCAGGGCCTCGTCGTGAGTCGGCATTTTCTTCCGGATGCGCTCGAGCCGGTCCGCGACGAAATGCTCCGCTACCGAAGGCGTTGGGTGGATTTCGCGGACGCGTGCCTCGTCACGTTGAGCGACGAGCGCCCGAAGTTACCCGTGGTCAGCGTGGACAGCGCCGATTTCGCCGTGTACTTCCGCGGCCGGACCGCGCGCCGGCTTTTCGTGCCGTAAACGACGTGCTGTGGGGCGCCGTCTGGCAGACGATCGTGCTTCATCGCGCTGGCGGTTCGGGACACGCGAAACCGATGCTTGAACGTGAGCCGAACTTCGAAGGTGCGACTCGCTTGCCGCGCGCCGTTGATTCCGCCTAACTTTCGAACCCATGAGGTTCGGTGGATGGTTGGGTTTTCTGCTCTTGGCGAGCGGTTGTGTGGGATGCGGCGCGACGGCGAGCCAGGCGCGATACCCCGCCGAGAAGATTCCGGTGCCCGACGGGTCGGAAATCTATACGGCGGAGGCGCGGCCGGACGGCGTCACGGGGGGGCCTGGTGCGGACGAGGTGGAAGCCGAACTTTCCAAGATGCTGCGCGCGCGCGGCGGGCAGCCGCAGGCGGATGGCGCGCTCGGCGCGACGGCGTGTTGGATTTTGCGGGAAGCCAACGAAGGGCGGCAGATCGACATGATTACGGTCGACCTAGCGTCTCGCTCTTTCGGATTCGGAGGCGTCCTTTCGAGCATCGCCGCCTTCGGCATGGGTGATCGGGAAGACTTGCGAGAGACCGTGGAAACGATGCCGAAGAACGTTCCGCTCACACGCTACGGCATTTGCGTGTCGCCGTCGGGCAGCTCCGCGGCCGTGGCGCTCGGAAACATGGAAGCGAGCTACGATTCGATTCGGCGCGCCGTGGAACCCGGACAAGAGGTGACGTTGAAGGGCGAGCTCACGCCGCGCTTCCGCAGCGCGTCGGTGTACATCACCAAACCCGATGGCTCGGTGTCCCATAAGGACCTGCCGGGCAGGGCGTTCCACGAAGTCGTTCCGTTCGAACACCCGGGGGTCTACCGCCTGGAAGTGATGGGCAACGACAGCGGTGGTCCCTCGATCGTCATCAATCTCCCCGTCTACGTCGGCGTTCCCGCGCCCGTTGCACGGGGGGCAACGGGCGTCGTTTCCGATCCGAAGGAGGCAGAGCCGCGCTTGTTGGCGCTCCTCAACGAGGCGCGCGCGAAGGCCGGCGTACGGCCTTTGCGACCGGACGGTGAGCTCGTCGAGATCGCGCGTGCCCACAGCGAAGACATGATCGATCACCACTTTTTCGCCCACGTTTCACCGAACACCGGCACGCCTGAAGATCGCGCGCGCCGCGCAAACGTATTGGCGTCGAAGTTCGGCGAGAACATCGGTGTCGGTCCCACGCCCGAGGAGGTGCATGAAGGCTTGATGAACAGCCCAGGGCACCGGATGAATATGCTGCTGCCGGACTACACGCACGTGGGCATAGCGGCCGAGAAGAGCGAGAACTCGCTGGTGGTGACCGTGAACTTCGCTCGGCGTCCGGACCCCGAAAAGCTCCCCGCGACGACTGCCGATGTGGAGAACGCCGTGCGCGATCTACGCGCCGAGCGGGGCCTGAAGCCGTACGCACCGGATCCCGTCTACCGCGGCGCCGCGCAATCGGGCGCCGACGCGCTCGCGCGCGGGGCGGACGAGAAAGAATACGAGCAAGCCGTACAGGCTGGCGTCGAGCGCGAAGTGAATCGACTACGCACCTCGCGCCCGGCGGCGTGCACCGTCAAGCTCGACCTACTCGAGCTCCCTCAGCTCACCACCGTCTCTCAGTTGCTGTCGCCCGAGCTCGGCCGCCTCGGTATCGGCACTCGCCTGACGGAAGACAAGAAAGGAAAGCGCCTTTCGACGGTCTTCCTGTTGGACGGCCCCGCCTGCAAACGTTAGCCCTCCGCGGATCGCGTGATTTCGTGGCTTAAGTCATCGTGTTTGCACGAAGATGCTACGGTCGGCTCATGAGTGCTCAGCGGCGCTTGGCGGCGTCTCCCGACACTTCCGCTCTCCTAGCGGCTGCCACTCCGTGCCTCTTGTTCGCTGCGAGCGTGCTCGCCGCATGTTCGAGCGGCGAGGGGGAAAGCCCGGGCTCGAAGACCGGCGGGGCGGGCGGTGCTTCCGCGGCAGCGGGTCAAGCGGGCACGTCGAATGGCGGGACGGGCGAGCCCGTCGGCGGCGCGGCAGGTAGCGGGCAGACCGGGGGAACCGGTGGCGGCTCGACCGGCGGCAGTGCAACCGGTGGGAGCGGCGGCGGCGCTGCTGGGGCGAGCGCCACGGGCGGCGGCGGCGCGACTGCGGGCAGCGGTGGCGATGGCGTCGGCGGTCAGGCCGGGGCTGCGGGTGCAGGCTCCGGAGCCTCCGGCGGCGGCGCGGGAGGCGCTTCAGGCAGCGGTGGTCGTGGCGGCGCGGGTGCGGGCGGGTCCGCTGGTTCCGCAGGCGGGCTTACGGGCATGCCAGAAGAAGACGCGCTTCCCGATCTCACCGGCGTGCGTCAAGAACATGCCGTCGTCGCGCTCGCTGGAGAGATCTACGTCATCGGCGGGTACTCGCCGACCTCGACCGCCGTCGCCACGGTGCAAGCCTACAATCCGACCACGCGCATGTGGCGCAGCGTCGCCAATTTTCCCCAGATCTTGAACCATGCGAACGCCGCCGTCGTCGGCAACACGCTCTACGTGCTCGGCTTCTACATCGGCTCGAGCCAAACGAACACGTCGCGCCAGGTCTACTCGTACGATCCCACCGCCAACATGTGGACGGAGCGCACCGGGATGGCGCAGGGAACAGAGCGCGCATCCGGCTGCGTCGCCGTCTTGGGCGCGAAGATTTACGTCTTCGGCGGCGCGCGGGGAGAGACCGTGAGCGACGCGTCCGTCTACGACACCGCCGCCGACTCGTGGCAGATGCTGCCCGCGCTTCCCGAATCCCGCGAGCACTGCGCCGCGGGCGGCATCGACGGCATCGTTTACATCGCGTCGGGCCGCGCCGGTGCCATCACGGGCTTCCGCGCGTCGACGCTCGCTTTCGATCCGGCCACCAACATGTATTCGCAGAAGGCACCGATCCCGACGCCGCGCGGCGGCGTGGCGGGCGCCGTCTTGGCGGGCCGGCTCTTCATTTTCGGAGGCGAAGGAAACTCGGCGTCCGGCACCAACGGCGTTTTCGGCAACGTCGAAGCCTACGACCCCGTCTCGAACAGCTGGCAAGCCTTCACGCCGCTCGACATCCCGCGTCACGGCTATGGCGCCGCGACGCTCGACAATCGCATTTACCTGCCGGGCGGCGCCAATCGGCAGGGCGGTGCAGCCGTGAACGACTCGAGCGTCTATTATTTTCAGTAGCCGCGTTCCTGCGCGCGAGCGACGGCCGTTCGCGCGCGATGGCGCAGGCAGCACAGAAGTCCCATCGCGCCGAGCCACGCGAGCCATGAACGCGGTACGCTTCCGCTGCTCCGACAAGCGCATCCGGCCTCGCGCGACGGCAACGACTCATCGCGCGCCCCCGCTCCGCCGTCGCCCGAAGCGTCACCGGCGCCGCACACGAGTGCTCCCGGCGAAAGCGCCGTCATCCCTTCGCACGCGTTGAGCGGCGCGCAGGCTCCGAACGGGATCGGCGCCAAGGGATCCGTCGTTCGCCACTCGGCGTCGCAAGGACTCGGTCGTCCGTCCGTCCACGGAGCCGGCCCGCGCACGTCCCGCAGGCGGAGCAGCGGCGTGAAGTCCGCGCGACCCGATGGAAGCCCGCTGCCGGTGTGAATCCCGAGGTGAAAGTCGGGTTCGAGCGCGGGGTCAACGCCCAACGGATCCGCCTCCGTCGCGCACGCATAGAGGCCCGACGCCGTCCAATACAAGCAGTTGACGTCGAGGTCCGAAACGATGCGGGCGAACGTCATGTCGCTCGCCGGCAACGAGCCACTTCCGGAGTAGATTCCGAGCTCGCTGCGCTGGCTCAGCGCGGCGTCCCGCCGTGGATCGCCGAAGCCGGCGAGCACCGTCTCGCCGTCTCTCGAAAGCGAGAAACCGAGCAACGCCGCGTCGCGTCGCAAGACTTCGACGAAGCTATCGCCCCCGTCGTCGCTCACGAGCAACGAATCGTCCCAGACGTAGTACGCGGCGTCGGTGAGCCGCGTGCGCGAAACGCGTGCATAGACGCGCCGCTCGTCGCTCGGCGACACCCCGGCAAGATAAACGCCGAGCGCGCCGTCGGCCCCCGCGATCGCGCTCGTGCCCCAGCTCTGCCCTCCGTCGTCGCTCGAAGCGAGCACCGCGCGCTCGCCCAAGCGCCCCGACACGTAAAACCGAGCGGGATTCGAGCTCGCCACGTCGAGCGTCAGCGCGAACCCGAGCTCCGAGCTCGGAATGGGCGCGCCGATCGCCATGAAATCGGTGCCCACCCGCGCTTCATACACGCGATGCTCGACGGGAAATCCCGCCTCATCGAGCAGCGAAACCAAGGCGAGCAGGGGCGCGGCTTCGCCGGAACCGCGGCGCGTAAAATCGACCAGCGCACCGAGCTCCGCATCCGCGGGTCGCTCGAGCCCGAAGAACTCGTACCCGTGCGGCAGCGACTCGACCGTCTCGAACGTACATCCTCGTTCGCGGGCGACGCGTGCGCCCTCTCGCGAGCCGGTGACGAACGAACCGTCCGGCGTGCGCTCGAGCAACGGATCCATCGTCAGCGCCCCCGCCGCCGCCCCGAACATCTCCGCCTCGCAGACATAAGCGAAATCTTTCCCCCCGTTCGTCGTGATCAAAAGCCCATAAGTCCCCGCGACGACGAGCGACTTCGCATCGAGCTCGCGCACCTGCTGCGCGTTCGGAAACCGCCCGTTCGCCGCAACATTCCGAGCGAAGAACATCGCGCAGGCGACGAGCAGCGCCGTGCGCGCGGCACGCATGAACGACGGAGAGAGCGTGGAGCGGGCGATGGCAGGTCAAAGCGTAGATCGATTGCTCTTGCCCTGCCGCACGCCTGTT
>DASUTR010000292.1:0-4978 GCA_036374535.1 Polyangiaceae bacterium | reverse complement strand
CAGACCTCCTGCTCCGTCCAGACCGGATCGCAGCAGCCGTTGTTGCATCCGATGAGCTGCTTCGTCTGTAAGCCGGGCCCTTCTCCCAAGCGCTGCCCGCCAACGACCGGCGCGGCGAGGCCCGCGAGTTCGTTCGTTGCGGCCGTCGCTTGGTCTGGAACTCGAAGCTCCTCTCGCATTTTCGGAATCTCGTCCGATCGAAGGCGTGCCTTCTCGACGAAAGCGCGCTCCAACGTTGCGAGCTTCGGAGGTACCTCGAGATCGGGTCGCAGCGCGCTGAAGAGCTCCACCAGCCGGTTCTGTTTGACGAGATCCTTCAGACCGGAGAGGGCCGGCGTGACTCCGGCGACGCCGCTCTCGACGACCAGCGGAACATCCGTGAAGTCGTAGATTTCGACCACGTTGCCGTTGTCGAGCTCGATCGTGACAGCCGCCGGGGGGTGATCGTCGAGAGCCGGATCCGAATAGCGACTCGCAGCAGTACGAGCTTCGGCCGCATTCCTCGGCGCTTCCTCCGAATCGAGCAGAGTGGCTTCATCGCCGAAAGCTGGCTCACCGCCGCATCCACCGGCGAAAGCAGCAACGATTCCGATACCAATGATTCGTTTCATGGTGATTCTCCTTACTTCGACTAACCGACGGTGTACGCGAACGACGAGTAGGTAATGGTGAACTGCGTATCGACGAACGTGTTGCTCGAGGAAAGACAGTAGACCGTGGCGAAGGCGGTCGAGCCGCTGAGCCGGCCCCACGAGACGGCCTTGCAATGCTCTGCCCCGTGACCGTACGCAGTGACCTTGACGTTGGCAGGGTTGTCGACGATCGACGCCATGGCGGGGAATAGGACGCGCCATCGTCCCGTTCCGAGGTGCTCGACAGAGCTCGGCGACGAAACCACGCTCGGCTGCGGATTCGTGTCGACATTGAGCAGTCCCAGGCGGTAGCTCGCGGACGGAATGACGTTGGGCGGCGTCGCTGAAAACGGGTCGTCCACCCAGGCATAACTCGAGCTCGGAGTCCCGTTCGGGCTCTTGTTACTGTACAGCATCGTGAACTGCGAGTCCGCGGGAGCGCCAGTCGTTCCGTCGAAACAACGCACCAGAACCGACCCCCCACCCCAGCCGCCGACTTTGCAGTACGAATTCGACCCACCGTACGCGGTGACTTCGACCGTGCCGTCGTTCAGCGACTGCCCGACAATCTGCACGGAATACGCACCCGTCCCTGTACGCGCGATGTTGATCCCACTGCCGGTCGAGTTCCACGAATAGGTGGGATTGGCTGGGTACGACGGTGTCGTCGGCTCGGACCCCCAGACGTACGCGGCCTGAGGTCCGGGAGCGTCGCTCCGTCGCACGTAGTTCATCGCAAATACGCTGTTGACCGGCGCGCCCGTCCACGAGAAGCAGTTCACGAAGACCTGCAACGTGCTGCCGCTCGACCACCAGTGACTGACCTTGCATTTGCTGAGATCCGCGGCGCGGTTCATCACCTGCACGTGCCCTCCGACCGTGCTGCCGAGGTTCGGGAAATCCACCCGATACTGACCAGTGGTGATATTCGTGACGTTGATCGTGCCGCCGCCCGAGCTGTAAGAAGCCGTCGGACTCGCTGGTGCGGTCCCCGTGAAGTTCGTCGAGGAGGCGAAAGCCTTGTCGCCCGGGATGATGGTCCACGCTTGTTGCGAGGACATCGTCGGCTCGCCTTCCGTCTGCGCTTCGAATGCGCACCCGCTCGCCCCGAAACCGACTGCCAGGCAGGCCGCGACCGTTGATCGAACGATTCTTGAATAGTTCATTGAGCCACCTCTCGTTGACGGAGAAGACAAGGGCTCCGTTCCCCGAGCACCGCACTCAGCAATCCGCATGCCGCGGCTCACGCTGTCCACGAGTCGAGGAATCGACGCTGATTCGCGCAGGATTTCTCGAGTACACCCCCCAACGCTTCAACGACGCGTCCGACCTCGGAAGTCACAATTAGCGCCATCGTTGCGCTAATTGCACTCGGTGGCGCGAACAGCGCCAGAGCACGCCTCGCCAACGGCGAGGATTCTCGCCGGGCCGAACCGTGTCGGGAAGGACGACTTTTCGCGAGAGTCCTCGGCACGCAACGCCGGAGCGACGTTCGCAACGCCGAACGACGGTCCCGCGACTAGTGAGCGGCCTTGCCGCGCACGCGCTGGACGACGCTCCACGCCGAAAGGACGAGCCCGCCGGTGGCGACGCCGGCCACGAAATCCAAAAGGGTCGGCAGGAGCACGCCGAGCGCGCCGAGCGCTTCCGCAGCGTGGTGCACCGCATCGTGCAAACCGGGCACGGCGTGCGTCACGATCCCTCCACCGACCAGGAACATGGCGACCGTACCGGCAATGCCGAGGCCCTTCATGAGCCACGGCGCCGCGCGCAGGATGCCGCTGCCGAGCGCCGCGTGCAGCCGGGAACCGTCCTGCTCGCCGCGCCGCGCCAGGTATTGGCCGGCGTCGTCCAGCTTGACGATACCGGCGACGAGCCCATAGACGCCGATCGTCATCAAAGCGGAAAGCGCGACCAACACCGACACTTGCGTGAAGAAGGGCGCCGTCGCCACCGTACCGAGCGCGATCACGACGATCTCGGCGGAGAGCACGAAGTCGGTACGTACGGCGCCCTTGATCTTGTCGCGCTCGTACTGAACGAGGTCGACGTTCGCGTCGGCGAGCGCGGCGAGGTGGCGCTCGTGCTCGGCCTGCCCTTCTTGTTTGTGAAAGAACTTGTGCACGACCTTCTCGAAGCCCTCGAAGCAAAGGAAAGCTCCGCCTACGAGCAGCAACGGAGTGATGAGCCACGGCGCCACGGCGCTGATCGCGAGCGCAGCCGGCACCAGGATCGCCTTGTTGACGACCGAGCCTTTCGCCACCGCCCAGACGACGGGCAGCTCGCGGTCCGCATTCACGCCCGACACCTGCTGCGCGTTCAGCGCGAGGTCGTCGCCGAGCACGCCCGCCGTCTTCTTCGTGGCGACCTTGGTGAGGACGGCAACGTCGTCGAGAACGCTGGCGATATCGTCGATGACCGTGAGCAGGCTGGCGCCGGGCATGGGGTGCGACGCCCCTCGTACTACGCTTTCACTCCCGACTGAACGGATCGAGCTCGCCTAGGGCGCGCAGCAGCGGAAACCGATGTGCGGAGCGGCCATGTCGTTCGTCGTGATGGCGTCGTTGGTGCACGACGCGTAGTAGCTGTTGAACGAGCCGCCACGCATGATGCAGCGAAGGCGATCGGTGAGCTCGCACTCATCGACGCGCTCCCACACGTTGGCAGTGAGATCGTAGACCCCTTCGTAGCCGGGTGCGGTCGTTTGGCACTGCGGCAGGCTGCCGACGGCAAGCGCCCGATCGAGCGCGCGGCCGGACGTGTTGCAGTAGTCGGTACCGGAACGAGCGACGCCGATCGCGCACGCCTGGAACCACTGGCTTACGTCGCGCGCGGCTTGCTCGCGGATCCCGCCGCCACGATAGCCGCCCCCACCGACCGCGCCGCACAATCGCTTGCCCGCCGCGTAGCAGAAGGCGTGCGCGTCGCACCATTCGACGCACACCGCCGGGTAGTTCCCGCAACTTGCGCCCTGGCAAACCATCGAGCCCGAGAGGCACGTTGCGTCGAGCTCGAACGACGTGTTTTCCGCACACGTCTCGTGCTGGCGAGCGGTCGCCGGGTTCGGGCTCGTATCGAGCCACGCTTGGTACTGCGCGCGCGTGACCTCCGTCGAATCGATACAATGGGTCGGAAACTTCACCATCGTCGGGCCGAGCCCCGAGGGACACGTGCCGTCCCACGGAACGCCGGCGGAACCCCCGGTCCCGCCACCCGCGCCAGCCGCGCCGGACACCGCGCCGCTGCCTGCATTCCCTGCGACGCCACCCGCTCCGCTACCGCCGGTACCGGCTTCCGTGCCGCCCGTACCCGGCTCACCGGCGTCGCCTTGGGTGCCGCCGGAAGCTCCCTCGCCCGCACCTCCGCCCGTCGCGTTCGCGCCGCCCGTCGCGTTCGCGCCGCCCGTCGAGGTCCCGCCCCTAGCCGTCGTACCGCCGCCCGTTTTCGCGCCACCGTTCGTACCGGCACCCGACGTGCCACCCGCAGGCGCGGAACCCGCCCGCGCAGCCGCACCGCCTTCGCCGTCACCTTTCGAGCTGCCACCCTGGCATGCCAGCATGGAGCCGATTGCGCAGCTGATAGCGATAAAAGCCGTCCGCCTCACCAGAGCCTCCAGCGGACGAGGATATCTCATCTGGCCGGAAGATCGGGCCGGAAAACGAAGGACTCTGCCCATCGACGAAACGCCGGGCTGCAGAGCGGGCGTGGGGTAGATCCAGCGACGCACCATGACCAGGAAGCGTCTGCTGAAAATCTCGAGGTACGTGGCGCTCACGCTCGGCGTGCTCATCGCGGTGCTGGGCGCACTCGCGCTTTACGTCCTGAGCTGGCCCGATTTCGGCGGCTCGCTCGAAGGGGCGCGACTCGAGCGCGCTCAGAGGTCGAAGCAATACCGCGATGGAGCGTTCGCCAACGACCCTCCGCCGCCCGAGTCGGACTTCGGCGTCAACTTCGCCGAGTGGCGGGGTAACCAGGTGCGGCGCCCGCCGGCCCCCTTCCCGCGGCGCCGGCCATCGCTGCCCGAGACACCCGAGCCCGGTCTCCGGGCGATCTGGTTCGGACACGCAACCGTGCTCGTCGAAATCGGCGGGCGGCGCGTGATGACGGATCCCATGCTTTCGGACCGGGCATTTCCCGTAAAGCTCGTCGCGCCGCGACGCAACGACCCGCCACCCATCGCACTCGAGCAGCTGCCTCGGATCGATGTCGTCACGATCTCGCACGATCACTTCGACCACCTCGACATGGCGACCATCGCGGGTCTGGCCAAGCGTGGCACGCACTTTTTCGTCGGCCTCGGCGTGGGCGCGCACCTCGAGCGCTGGCAGGTACCGGCAGTGCAGATC
>DASUTR010000291.1:0-3491 GCA_036374535.1 Polyangiaceae bacterium | reverse complement strand
ACGTCGTGGGTCTCGTGGGATCTGAGCGACGAGCAGGAGGAGCTCCTCGAGTTCACGCGTGAGGGGTTGGCCATCACGCGCAAGAACCCCGTATTCCGCCGGCGCCGCTTCTTTCAAGGCGGACCCGTGGGCGACGGCGTGTCGAAAGACGTTTCCTGGCTGCGCCCGGGCGGCGGCGAGATGACGCTCGACGACTGGGGAGATCCGAAGAACGCGTGCATCGGCATGCTCATCGACGGCGAGGCGTCCGACGACGTCGACGAGCGTGGCAGACCGAACCGCGGCGAAACGCTGCTGTTGCTCTTGAACGCAGGCAACCGCTCCCACCACTTCGCGCTGCCCCGCCTCGCCCGTCGGGGGACCTGGCGCGAGGCGGTGAATACCGCCGCACCCGCGAGCCGTGCCGCGCGACGGGTGCCCCGTGGTGGCGTTAACGTCACAGCTCACTCGTTGGTTCTGTTGTGGTACGAGGTCGGCTGATGGAAGAGGTCGCTTGATGGATTACAAACCCCCCGCGGGCGACTCGGGGCTTTTCGACGCGCTTCGCAACGGCGAAGCGCACGACCCCCACTCCATTCTCGGCGCGCATGCCGCGCGGCGCGGGCGCGACGAGGGCATCGTCGTGCGTTCGTTCCACCCCGACGCTTCCGGCTGCGAGCTCCTCCGCGCCGGTGCACCGGCGCTCACCATGACGCCGATCGGCGGCGGCGTCTTCGAGTCGTTCTTGCCGGACGTGCGCGCGCCGCTCGCGTATCGGCTGCGCTTCCATTTTCCCGGAGGCGGAACCTGGGAACGCGACGATCCGTATCGCTTCCTTCCGACGCTCGGCGAGCTCGACCTGCACCTCATCGGGGAGGGCGCGCATCGCCGGCTCTGGCAGACGCTCGGCTCGCAAGTGCGAACCATCGACGGAACGCAGGGCACGGCGTTCGCCGTGTGGGCCCCGAACGCGAAAGCGGTGAGCGTCGTCAGCGAGTTCAACGGCTGGGACGGCCGGCTGCTTCCCATGCGTTCGCTCGGCGGCTCCGGCATTTGGGAAATCTTCATCCCGGGTATCGGGCCCGGCGCCCTCTACAAGTACGAAATTCGCACGCGCGAAGGGGCGCTCCGCAGCAAGGCCGATCCCTTCGGCCGAGAGATGGAGCTTCCCCCCGCGACGGCGACGCGCGTCACCGTTTCGAGCCACGCGTGGTGCGACGAAGCCTGGATGAAGCAGCGCGCGGCCCAGGATCCGACGCGCTCCCCCATGTCGATCTACGAGGTGCATCCGGGCTCGTGGGTGCGCGTGCCCGAGGACGGCTACCGCTCGCTCTCGTACCGCGAGCTCGCGCCACGGCTCGTCGAGCACGTGAAGACCCTCGGCTTCACGCACATCGAGCTCATGCCGATCGCGGAGCACGCGTTCTTCGCGTCGTGGGGCTACCAGGTGACGGGCTACTTCGCGCCGACCTCGCGCTACGGCACGCCCGACGACTTTCGCTTCTTCGTCGACTACTGCCACCAGCACGGTGTCGGCGTCATCGTCGATTGGGTCCCGGCGCACTTCCCGAAAGACGACTTTTCGCTGCGGCGCTTCGACGGCACCGCACTCTACGAACATGCCGACGAGCGCATGGGAGAGCATCCCGACTGGGGCACGCTCATCTTCAACTACGGCCGGACCGAGGTCCGCAACTTCCTCATCGCGAACGCGCTCTACTGGCTCGAGGAGTTTCACATCGACGCGCTGCGCGTCGATGCCGTCGCATCGATGCTCTACCTCGACTACAGCCGCAAAGAGGGCGAGTGGGTGCCGAACCCGTACGGCGGCCGCGAGAACATCGACGCCATCGACTTCCTGCGCGCCGTGAACACCATCATCCGCGAAGAGGTACCCGGCGCCTTCACGATCGCGGAGGAATCGACGGCCTGGGGCGGCATCACGCGGCCCGCGTCGGAAGGTGGCCTCGGCTTCACGTTCAAGTGGAACATGGGCTGGATGCACGACACGCTCAATTTCTTCTCGAAAGAGCCGGTGCATCGCAAGTTCCACATCGATCAGCTCACGTTCTCGATGCTGTACGAGTACACCGAGCGCTTCATCAACTCGATCTCGCACGACGAGGTCGTTCACGGCAAAGGCGCGCTCGTCGAAAAGATGCCGGGCGACTTCTGGCAGAAGCTCGCGAACGTCCGGCTCCTGTTCGCCTACCAGTACACGCGTCCGGGCAAGCAGCTCATGTTCATGGGCTCCGAGTTCGCGCAGCACACCGAGTGGAACCACGACGCGAGCATCGACTGGCACATCGCCGATCACCCGCAGCGCCGCGCCCTACGCGACTACCTGGCCGAGCTCTCGCGCGTGTACCAGCAAAATCCCGCTTTTTGGCGCGGGGATCCCGACGGCGGAAGCTTCGAGTGGATCGACTGCTCGGATAGGGACAACAGCATCCTCTCGTACCTGCGGCGCGACGGTGACCGCTTCGCGATCGTGGTGCTGAACTTCACGCCCGTTCCCCGCGAGGGCTACCGCGTCGGCGTGCCGTCGGGAGGACGCTACGTCGAGCGCCTGTCGAGCGACGATCAGCGCTTCGGCGGCAGTGAGTTCAAGACGCTCGCGGTCGTCGAAGCCGACCCGGTTCCGATCCACAACCGGAACTACTCGCTCTATCTCAACATTCCGCCGCTCGGCGCGCTGATTCTCGAACCGCTCGGCTGAGATCCAGCTGCTAATTGCAGGCGGTCAAACCGAATACCGCGCCACACTCCGTCGCAGGCTCGCCACCTTGAACGATGGCGCGCGTCGCGTGGAGCACGCGGCACTGGAACGCGAACTTCGGGTCGCCCGATTCCGCTAGCGCGAGGGAGTACTGCTCGGTTTCGTTGACGCCGTCCGTCTCGCGGTCGTCGGCAACGCCCGGAATCGCGGCGCATTGCGCGCGACAGTCGTCGTCGTCGCTGAACGTGCTCGCGTAGAGGGTCTCACAGCCGGCTTTTGCGAGAATGCAGTACGACTCGCAATTGCCGACGCCGTCTTCGATCGCGCCGCAATGTCCGGCGCCCGTCGGGCCGGTGTGGGAGCAATGAATTTCGGGCGAAGGGACCGAGTTGAAGGTGTGATAGTGGCGGCAGCCGACCGTGTTTTCGACCTTGTCGAGGTTCGAACCGAGGGGCAGCGCCGCACAGGTCGCGAGGCACGTCTCGTCGTCGTCGTAGACCTGGTTCTCGTCCTTGCAGATCCCCATCGCCATGCGGCAGAACTCGCCGCAATCGGGATCTTCCATGGGCGGGGGGAAGCAATGATCGGTCGATTTGAAGTCGCCGTGCCCGCAGTGGCTCGGATCGTTCGTCGCGTTCGCGAGGTGAATGATCCGGCATTCGACGGTGTCGGTGTCGTAGTAGCCGTTCACGTCGAAATTCGGCTCGTCGCGCAGCGCCCGGCACTTGTCGAGGCACTCCTCGGGGGACTCGAGTTTGTTGAGATCGTACGTGCCGGGACACACGTTCTCGAG
>DASUTR010000290.1:0-4515 GCA_036374535.1 Polyangiaceae bacterium | reverse complement strand
CTGCGGAACACGGCGGCCCGGGCGAAAGCTCGGGCCGTTCGTCCGCGAATCACCACCCAAACGATTCGACCCAACGATTCGCAAACCTTGCCGCGAGCCGCTGACGATGTATATACATCATCATGGTGCAGCCGATGATTCGGAAGCAAATCTATCTGACTCCGGCTCAGAACGCCCGGCTGCGTAAAGCCGCACGGCGTCTCCGGCGCTCGGAGGCGGAGGTGCTGCGCGAGGCCATCGAGCTCCACCTGCCGAGTGCCAACCGACGCCGGTCGTCCGTTATGCAGGATTCCCTGTTTCGATTGATCGGGGCCGGTTCCAGCAGCGCGCGCGATCTTTCCGAGCACGTCGACGACATTCTGTACGGTGCGGGCGGGGCGTGACTCAAGTCTTCATCGACACGAGCGCCTTCGTTGCTCTGACCGACAAGAAAGACCGAAATCACTCTGCTGCGAAGCGGTGCGTGAAAACGCTCGCTCGCGCCCGGCAACCGCTCGTCACGTCCACTTACGTGATGGATGAGCTCATCACCCTCGTTCGGATGCGTCTGGGCCACGCCTTGGCACTCGTAGCCGGACAGGCGCTGCTCGAGTCTCGCTGGTGCGAGCTCGTGGACATCGACGAAGCGCTCCGCGCCGATGCATGGTCGATTTTTTCCACCTACTCCGACCAGACGTTCTCGTTCACGGATTGCACCTCGTTCGCACTGATGAAAAGTCTGGGCGCGGAAGAAGCCTTCACCTTCGATCGCCAAGACTTCGCGGCCGCAGGGTTCAGAGTCATTCCGAGTTAGGAAAACCGCTTGCTGATGGCGTCCATCACCTTGCCGAAGTCGGGGGCGAGCTTGACGGGAGGATTCGCGAGGTTCGCCGAGACGCCGTCGATGGCGCCTTCGTGATACCGCACCTTGAACTCGGTGAACTTCAGGCCCGCGGCGGTCGAGACGCACACGACGCGTTCGCCTTTTTGGATGGTGCCGCGGTGGATGAGCTTTTCGAGCACCGCCAGGCCGACGGCCGTGTGGGGGCAGGTGTACATGCCGGTGCGATCGGCGCGCGCGGCGGCGTCGCAGAGCTCTTCCTCGCTGGCCTGTTCGACGACGCCGTTCATGGCTTCGAGAGCTTGCACGGCGCGCGGGGCGCTCACGGGGTTACCGATTTGGATGGCGCTCGCGAGGGTGGGCTTCGCGGCGATGGGAGCGACCTCGCGCTTGCCGGCGCTCCAGGCGCGGTAGAGCGGGTTCGCGTTTTCAGCCTGCGCCACGGCGAGGCGCGGGTACTTCGTGATGACGCCGAGCTCCTTCATCATCTTGAAGCCGGCGTAGAGCGCCGCGGCGTTGCCGAGGTTGCCGCTCGGCAGCACCACCCAATCGGGCACGGTCCAGTCGAACTGCTGGACGATTTCCATGGCGACGGTCTTCTGGCCCTCGATGCGCAGCGGGTTCATCGAGTTCGCGAGGTAGACGACGCCTTCGGCCGCGAGGCGCTGCACGATCGCCATGCAGCCGTCGAAATCCGTGTCGAGGCCGAGCACGAGCGCTCCGTGCGCGAGCGGCTGCACGAGCTGCGCCGTCGAGATCTTGCCGTAGGGGAGCAGCACGACGACGGGCAAGCCCGCAGCGGCGCCGTAAGCCGCGAGCGCCGCGCTCGTGTCGCCCGTGGAAGCGCAGGCGATGGCCTTCACCTTGAGGCCGCGCTGGATGGCCATGCGCACGACGCTCACGAGCACCGTCATGCCGAGATCTTTGAACGAGCCCGAGTGGCTGTTGCCGCAGAGCTTGACCCATAGATCGCCGAGGCCGATGGTCTTGCCGTAGCGCTCCGCCCAGAAGAGGTTCGTGCCGCCCTCGTACATCGAGACGATGAGGTCGTCGTCGATCTCGGGCATGACCCATTCGCGCTTGCCCCAGACGCCGGATCCGTAGGGCCACGCGTTCTGGCGGTAGCGCTCGTCGAAGAGCTTCATCCAGACGGGACCGGCGCGGTCGCGAAGCGCTTCCACGTCGTGGACGACCTGGAGCAACCCGCCACAGCGCGGGCAGGTGTACATCGGCTCGGTGACGGCGTACGAGCCCTCGCATCCGTTGAAGCAGCGAAAGACGGCGGAATACGGCACGCGCGAACCATACTACCGTTCGCTCGTCTTGCGACCCCGGGCCCTTCTTCTCGTTTCGGTCGGCTTTCTTTCGTGCTCGCGCGAGGAAAAGCGCCCCGAACGGACGGAGCCTTGGCCGGCACCGTCCGCTGCGCACGCGGCGTCAGCGGGCTCGGCGCGACCGGCCGTGGGACGCGCGAGCTACGAGCTCGAAAAGTCGGAGCTCTCGTTCGAGCTGCCCGCGAAGAAGGCGAACCCTCGCGGGCGTCTCGCGCGAGCGACCGGTCGTTTCGAGATCGATCTCGAAAACGCCGAGCGCTCGACGGGCAGCGTGCGCGTCGATCTCGCGTCGCTCGAGATGGAAAGCTCCGCGACCGAGGGCGACACGGCGAACGCGACACGACGCGCGCTCGAGTGGCTCGAGCTCGGAGCCGAGCTCGCGGCCGACCAGCGCGAGCTCCGGCGCTTCGCGACGTTCGAGGTGCGCGGGCTCGAAGGCCCCGCCGGTCGGAGCATCGCCGGGCTTCGAGCGCGGCGCGACGGGAGGCCGCCGCGGCTCGACGCGACGGTCACCGGTGACCTTTCCCTACATGGTGTGCGAGCCCCGCTGCGCGTGCCCGTAAGCCTGGAAATCGAGCCCGCCGAAGGCGACGCCGGGCCTCCGCGAAAGCTCGTGATCCGATCGCAGAAGCCGCTCGTAGTTTCGTTGGGCGTCCACGATATTCGCCCTCGCGACGCGCGCGGCGTTCTCGTGGCTCGGGAGCTCACGCTCCTCGGCGAGAACGTCGGACGCGACGCGAAAGTGAGCTTCGAGCTCACGCTCGCCCTCACCCCCTGAAACGGCGCCCCTGCCGGATCCCGCGAAACCGGCGCGCCCTCGCGGCGTACCGAAGGGGGTCCGAACGGTTGTAAGCTCGCAAGTCTCGTAACAAGGAGCCCCCATGTCCAAGAAGCTAACGTTGTCCGCGTTCTCCAGCGTCCTCGCCACGATCGGCGCCGTCAGCCTGACCGCCTGCGGCGGCTCGGCCGAGCCCGCAGAGAGCCCCGTGGACGCGAAGGAGGTCCCCGCGGCAACGGAAGCGGCACCCGCCGAGGAAGCACCTGCGAGCGAGACGCCGGCCGCTCCTGCCGCCGAAATGACGCCCGCGTCGACCGAGGCGAGCGCTACCACAGCGACCGCGGAAGCCGCGCCCGAGAAGAAAGCCGAGCCCGAGGTCGCGCCCGCACCGGCCGCCGCGCCGGCAGCGAAGAAGCCCGCGGCGAAGAAGAAGGCGTCCGGCGGGCACTCGGCCTGCGGCGCCGGCACCTGCGGCTGACGCACGGGGGCGCGATGACCGACGAGCGCATTCGAGGAGTCGGGCTCGGGTTGCGCTGGGAGTTCCTCGACGAAGTGCTCGAAGGGCCGCCGCTCGACGTCGCGTTCTTCGAGGTCTCGCCGGAGAACTACATGCGCCGCGGCGGTTACTACCCCGCGGCTCTCGAGCGCATCGGCGAGCGTTACCCCCTCGTGACGCACGGCCTCACCCTGTCGCTCGGGTCCGAAGCCGAGCCCGACGAGCGCTTCGTACGCGAGCTTCACGTCGAGCTCGAGCGATTGCGGACGCCGTGGCACTCGGATCACCTATCGTTCACGAGCGCGGGCGAGCACGTGCTGCACGAGCTCTTGCCCCTCCCCTTCGACGAAGCGAGCGTCCGGCGCGTCGCCGAGCGGGTCCGGCGCCTCTCGGATACGTTTCGGCGTCCCATGGCGATCGAAAACATCACGTACTACGCGGAGCTCGGCGCGCCGATGATGTCGGAGTCGGAGTTCGTGTCGCGCGTCGTGGAAGCGAGCGGCGCGCCGCTCTTGCTCGCCGTGAACAACGTGTACGTGAACGCGCGCAATTTCGGCTTCGAGCCCGAGCGCGCGCTCGGCGAGCTGCCGCTCGAGCGCGTGGTCGAGATTCACGTCGCCGGGCATTCGGAGCAGTCGTCCGGCCTCGTCCTCGACACGCACGGAACGCCCGTGTGCTCGGAGGTGTTCACGCTCCTCGAATGGACGCTCGAACGAACGGGGCCGGTTCCCGTCTTGCTCGAGCGCGACAACGACGTTCCGGAGCTCTCCGTGTTGCTCGGAGAGCTCGACGCGGTCCGGCGAGTTTACGAGCGAGGCGTGGCCCGGCACGCGGCGCGCGCGAGGAGCGATGCGCGCGCTTGAGCGGGCGCTCCGCGAGCTCGTGCTCGGGCCGCCGGTCGCCCCCGGTGACGGCGCCGCCGTCTCGGCCTGGCTCGCGCGAAGCGGCGTGAGCGGCGCCGACGCCGAAGCGCTCCGAAACCAAGTCGCGCGGCTCGCCGTCTACCGCGAGCTCGTCCGCTCGCGCCTCCGCTCCGTGCTCGAGCTCCAGCTGCCGCGATTCTGCGCGCGCCTCGGGCCCGTTTTCG
>DASUTR010000289.1:0-10910 GCA_036374535.1 Polyangiaceae bacterium | reverse complement strand
TGACCATCGCTCTCGCTGCGACGCCCGCGCAGCGGCTCGCATGGCTCGAGGACGCAATGCGTCTTGCCCGAGCGAGCGGAGCGCTTCCGAAGCCGCGCGCCGACGCGTGGCAGCCGCCGTCCGGCGCGGTCCGCAACGCCGAGCTCGAGGCGTGGGAGGTTTCGGAACGCGACGCCGCGGGCGCGCGCCACGGTGAATGCCGCGTGTATCGCGACGACGGTTCGCTGAAGCTTCGATGCCGTTACGAAGACGGTCAGCGGAGCGGCGAGTTCGAGAGCTACCACGCGAACGGCGAGCTCGAGAGCCGGGGGCGCTACGTTGCCGGTGTGCTGGATGGGCCCGTCCACCGTTACAGCTCGGGGAAGCCCGGTACGGCGCCGCTTCGAAGCTGCTGCGTCCCGCCGGGCGCCTGGGAGCTTCGAGTGCGGTACCGGCGTGGGGCGGCGCTCGGCGAAACGTTCTACGATGCCGGCGGTCGAGCGCTGCGTTCCGACGGCACGCTCCTTCCCGAGCGCGTGCCGGGCGTTCCGGAGGAGGCGACGTTCGAGGAGAACGAAGAGCGCTGGGTCCTTCGTAGGGGCGAAGACGACGGAACGCTCGTTCGAACGACGTTCGGGCTCGACGGACGGCCCGTCGAGGAAAGCGAGATGTCGGCGGGACATCGCGTGGCCTATCGCGAGTTTGCGCCTTCGGGCGCGATCGCGCGCGAGTACCGCTTCGACGAGGCGGGGGAGCTCCATGGCGCCTGTCGGCTCCGCTTCGGAGACGACGACGCGCCCTACCTCGATCGCGCCATCCGCGAGGTGCGCGGCGCGTACGAGCACGGGCAATCGGTCGGCACGTGGCGCTTCTTGGACGGCGCAGGGCACGAGCGATGCGTCCAGGAGCGCGGCGAAGCCCTGTCCGACGAGCGCGTCGCCGGCCTGCTCGAGCTCGGGCCCCCGCCGGCTTCGTTCGACGATGCCGCCCGTCTCGCGAGCGAAGGCCGGGTGCGCGAAGCGCTGATTGCCGCGGCACGCCACTCTGCGCGCGAGCGGAACGCCGGCGGCCTTCGCGAGGTGCTGAGTCGCTGCGTCGTGCCGCTCGAGCCCGCTTCTGCGCAGGCGCGCGTCGCCTCGCTCGATCTCGACGAAAAACCGAGCGTGCGAAAGGCGCTCGATTGCCTGCTCTCGGGCGGCGATCCGGCCGAGCTCTTCCGCTCGCTCGCCACGCTCGTTCCGGCCGTGCTGCCGCTCGCTCGAGAGCTCGCCGATGTAGCGCTCCTGCTCGAGCCGAAAAGCGGGCGCGCGCTCGTGACGCGCGCGCTCGTTCGCATCGAATGCGGCGACGATCGCGGCGCCCTCGCCGACACCGTCGCGCTCGCTCCCGAGCTCCCCGACGCCGCCGCGGAGCTCCGCGACCTCGTCCGTGTGCTCTATCCCAAGCTAACGTTCGTTCCCGCGCTCGAGACCGCGCCGGAGGCGAATGCGGAGCTTGCGCCGGTCGGCGTGGAGCAGTCGCTCGAAGCGGTGCGGCACGGGGTCGCGGTGTACGCGACGCGGCTCGGAATGATTCGTGATGCGCTCCGGGCCGAGCACGGCGAACGGGAGTGGTTGCCCCCGGACGTTTCCGCGTTGCTCGAAAGCGGCCCGGTCGAGCTCCGGTCTTTCACCGCGACGATCATCGACGAGGAGGAACAAGGCAGCCAAACGAGCGAAGTTTCGGTGGACGAAACGCTCGTGCTCGCGGGCGCGACGGCCGCCGAGCTCATGACCGTCGCCCGCGCGAACTGGGACGCCTTGTGCTGGCTCTGCTGGGCGGTGGGGCTCGACCGCGTCGCGCTGCCCGAGTCGCTCCTTCCTCGCGCGAGCTTCGCCGGCGCCGTGAACGACGCGATTCAACGCTGCTTCCGCGCGCACGATCAAATGCGCACGGGCGGCCTCGTTTCGCGCGCTCGGAGCGTTCCGAGCTTCGTGTGGGAGGGGCTTCCGGTCGAGACGCTGACGCTGCGCCTGTCGGAGATCGCCGCGCGCCAGCTTCTCGAGCGGCGCGCGATGTTCTTCTGGCTTCTCTTTCCGCAGAACGTGTCGCCTTTCCAGAGCGATCTGCGCTCCTCGTGACGCGGCGCGGCGTCTATTCGGCAGGCGAAGCGGTCGGGACGGCGATCTTCTCGCGCTGCGCTTCGAGCTGGCGAGCCCGCCAGATCGTGTAGAGCACGGGGATCACCTCGAGCGTCAGGAACGCGCTCGTCACGAGCCCGCCGACCATCGGCGCCGCGACGCGCCGCATGATCTCGGAGCCGGCGCCGTCGGACCACAAGAGTGGGAGCAAGCACGCTCCCATCGTGGTGATCGTCATGATCTTCGGGCGCAGGCGCTGCACCGTGCCTTCCGCGTGAGCCTCGATGATGTCCTCGCGGCTCTTCATGCGCCCCTCGCGCACGCGCCGCTCGAACGCGTCGTCGATGTAGACGACCATGAGCACGCCGGTTTGCATGGCGAGCCCCACGACCGAAAGCAGTCCGACCCACACGGGCGCCGAGAGGCGATAATCGAGCAAATACAGCGTCCAGAAGCTCCCGACGAGCGCGAACGGAACCGATGCGAGCACGATGAGCGATTTTGCGACGCTCCGGAACTGGAGGACGAGCAAGCCCAGCATCGAGAGGATGACGAGCGGGGCGATGAGCGCGAGCCGGCGTTCGCCGGCGGCAAGCAGCGCGTATTGGCCCGTCCATTCGAGCCGTTCGTTCGCGCCGAGGCGGACATCGCCCGTCGCGAGCGCGTGTTCGACGCCCGCGCGCGCCTTCTCGACGTACCCGGTGAGATCCGTGCCGTTCGCGACGTCGATGTGAACGTACGCCGAGAGCTCGCCCTTTTCGGAATGAAGCACCGCCGGTGCGTCCACGAAACGCGGTCGTCCGAGCAACGCCAGCGGCACGGGCTGGCCCTTGCCGTCACGGCCGGAACGCACCGTGGCGTCGCGAACGAGATCGTGCGGACGCTTCGGCAACCAGGACGCGGCGAGCGAGAGCCGGACGCGCGCTCCGTTCTTGCCTCCGAGCGAGCCGAGCTCGCCGCCCGTCGCGATCACGTCGGCCGTCCTGCGTACGAGCTCGGGATCCACTTCGTAGCGCGCGAGCGCGGCGGGATCGGGCTCGAAGACGAAGCGCGGCTCGCCGCCGAGCGACTCGTACGTCGCGCTCGTGGTCTCCGGAACGCGTCCGAGCGCGCCTTGCACGGCGCCCCCGAGCGCGTCGAGCCGAGCGGGATCCGCAGCCACGATGCGCACGCCGACGGGCGTCCGGACGCCCGTCGCCATCATGTCCATGCGCGCGCGCACGGGCGCCGTCCAGGCGTTCGTCCACCCGGGAAAGCGCGTCGATTCGTCCAGCTTCTCGACGAGCTCGGGGGTGGTGAGCGGCGTGCGCTCCGGCCATACGAGACCGAGCACGCGTTTCACGGGCTCCGGGGCCCAACTCGAATACCAGCGTTCGCGTGGGACGAGGGGCCATTCAGCGCGCGGCTTGAGTCGGATCGTGGTTTCCGACATGGAGAACGACGCCGGGTCGGTTGCCGTCTCCGCGCGTCCGATCTTGCCGAAAACGAGCGAGACCTCGGGTCGCTCGGCGATGTCGAGATCCTGCCGGATGAGCTCGCGCATCGCTTCGTCGGGCGGGAGTCCGGCGGCGGTCGTCGGCATGTACAAGAGATCCCCTTCGTCGATGCGCGGGAGAAACTCGCTGCCGAGCCGCGACACGATGGGCAAACACGAGAGCGCGAAGAGCGCGGCGGTGACGAGCGTGAACGCCGGACGCGCGAGGGCGAAGCTCACGAAAGGCCGATACAGCCGCATCAAGCCGCGCGTCAGGGGGTTCTTGGTTTCCGCCACGACGCGCCCTCGCAAGAACCGATCGCGGAGCGCCGGCGCCACGGTGAGCGCGACGAGCGCGGCCGTCACGACGACCACCGTCTTCGTGACGGCGAGCGGCCGGAGCAGTCGGCCGGTTTCGCCGCCGAAGGCGAAGACGGGCAAGAAGGCGCACGCGGCGATCAAGAGCGACGTGAGGATTGCGGGCGCGAACGACGCGGACGCGGCGATGAGCCGCGCGCGCCGGTCCGCGCCCTTCGACCGCCCGCCGTCCGCCTCGACGTGACGATGACACGCTTCGAGCGCGACGAGCTCGGCGTCGACCGCCAGGCCGAGCGCGATGGCGATGCCGCCGAGGCTCATCACCGTTGCGGGCACACCCAGGAAGCGCATCGTCACGAACGTGACGAGCACCACGAGAGGTAGCGTGATGAGCGGCACGAGGGCGCTTCGGAGGTGCACGAGGAAGATCAGGACGATCAGCATCACGACGAGCACTTCCTCGCCGACCGCCCGGAGCAGCGTGGTTTCGACGCCGCTCGCGAGCACGGAGCGGTCGTACACGACGCCGAGCTTCGAGCCCTGGGGCATGCGAACGCTCTCGCGCTCGATCACGCGCTTGATCTCGGCGATGACGCCGCGCACGTCGGCGTCGCGCTTCGCGATCACGATGCCGCCGACGACGCGCGCCGCGCCGTCGACGTCCGCCACACCGCTCGACATGGCGGGCCCCGACTCCACCTCGGCGACGGCGGCGAGCGCGCGCGTGGAGCTCGCGTCGGGCACGGGGACCGCAGTGTTCTTCAGGCTTTCGGGCGTCGCCTTGGGGTCTGCGGCGAGTTTCCCGCGCACGGCGGCGACGACGTCGGAGAACGCGACGTTCGCGACACGCAGCTGATCGGCGGTCGTCGAGATCAGCACTTCCGGTGGATTCCCGCCGATGGGCGCAACTTCGGCGACGCCCGGGATCTTCGCGAGCGCGGGACCGAGCACGGTGTCCTGGTACGTGCGAAGCTCGCCGAGGAGTTTCGCTTCCGTTTGATGCTTGGCCTCCGCCATCGGCATCTTGTGCGTGATCTCCACGGGGAGCAGCGCATACTGGAACACCCATCCGGTGCTGGTCGCTTCGGGGCCGACCTGCACGCGCGCTTCGACGGGCAAGCGCGCTCGCAGGCGCTGCATGCGGCGGACGACTTCGGCGCGCCCGCCTTCGAGCGCCGAGGTCTCGTCGAAGACGACGTCGACGTATGCCATGCCGGGCATGGACGTGCCGCGAACGGCGGTCGCGCGTGGTACGTCGGCGAGCGCTTTGGTGACCACGTCGGTCACGCGTTCCGACACGTCGCTCGCGGAGTGCCCCATCCATTCGACCACGAGCACGATTTGCGGATCGGAAAGATCCGGAATGGCGTCGCGGGGAAGCTTCTTCTGCGCGAAGTACCCGGCGACGATCACGAACGCCGTCGCGAGCATGATTGCGAGCGGGTGGCGGGCGCTGAAAGTAACGATTCGGAGCATCATGGCGTAGCCTCCGCGAGTCGACGGCGTTCGATGTCGAGCTGGAACGCGTAACGGGACGCGACGTTTTCGTTTTCGCGCAGCCCCGAGACGATGGCCGCGTATCCGTAGATGACGTTTCCTACCTCGACCGCGCGGCGCGTCACCGTACGCCGATCGTCGGACATCACGAAGACGTGGGGTCCGTCGGGCGACTCCACGAGGGAGCCCGCGCGCACCACGAGCCCGCGGCGAACTCGCGTCGAAAACTTCACGGACCCGATCTCACCGGGTACGATCGCGCCGGGTTCGGCGACGAAGCGCACGCGCGCCGTTCGGCCGTCGAAGCGGACGGGCGGCGCGTCGGAGACGCGCACCGGAACGCCGAGAGCGTCCTCCGTCCTGCGACCCTGCGGGGAAAACCAGCCTTCTTCACCCGGTTTCAAGAGCTCGCTCTCGTCGAGGTAGAAGAGCGCCGTGCCCGTTTCGGCGTCGTCGGCGCTCGCGGGCGCGCGCATCTCGAGCGACATGGGATAGACCTTGGTGCGCGAGACGGCATCGAAGGCGCGAAACTCGGGCTCGTTCGGCAGCGAGAAACTCACGGGGACGCCGCCCTTCGCACCCTTTTCGTGCTCGGCAGGGCCGGGGCTCGTTTTCGACTGCGGCTTCTTGGGCTCGAGCGCCATCCGGCAGATCGGACAATCGGCGGGTGTCGCCGAGACGACCTCGGGGTGCATCGGGCAAGCGTAGGTGGTCGGTCCCGCCGAAACGGCGTTGGTGGGAGCCGCGCGATACGTCGCCGAAAAGCCGACGACGACGGCGCCGGCGGCGACCAGCGCGAAGAGCACGCGAACGACGAGAATCGGAAGAGTAGAGCCTTTGAACGTCATGACGACCTTTCGAGAAGCAACGGCACGACAGGTCCCGGCGCACCCCTTCGCCGGGACCTGTGCGATGCCTCCACCTCAGAGCACCAGCATCCAGAACGCGGCGTTCGGCGGCGAGTTCGCCGGCGTCGCCTGGTGCTGTTGCAGCGCGCGGTAGATGCGACCGTCCGTGAAGCGGACGCGGTCGCCCACTCGATAGATGGTCTGGATTGCCCAGTCACCGTTCTGATTGTTGATACGCTCCCAGAGATCCGGCCGCTGCGGGGGCGTCTGGCTGGTCGACGTGTGGGCGACGCGAGCGGAGAAGTTCACGCCGTTGAAGTCGACCAGCCCCTGCCCGCGTCCCGGGGAGTTGCGATTCCCGACGGGATAGAACAGGTTCTGCCGCCAGGTCGGGATGACCGTCATCGGTCGCATCATCTCGTTGTCCTCGTGTTCGACGAGGTGGCAATGCCAGACGAAGCCGATGCCGTTGATGGGGTTGAATCCCGGGAACGTGTTCACGCCGGGTGCCGGCGGGATGATCGTGGTCTGCGGAGAGAAGCGCATGCGAATCCTCGTGATCTGCCCCGCAGGCGTGCGAATCGTGTCCTTCCAACCGCTTTCCTCCGGGAAGGGCCCTTCCGCCTCACCCAACAGGTAGGGTTCGTACGGCAGCTTGATCGTCGGATGATCGAACGGAGGATTGCCGTTCACCGCGATCCAATCGGCGAGGTAGCGCGTGGCGTCGATGTTCTGTCGTTCCACGAGCAAGAACTGGATCAGATGGACGTGCTTGTTGTGATCGAGCGGTGTGAGGTTCACGAACGTCCAATCCTCGGTTGCCCCGATCGTCGGAAGCTCCGTGGTGAGCTCGTGAAAGAGCTGACCGTCGAGCTCGGCCTGGAGGATGCGTCCCTGATCGTCGCTTTCGACGTTCTGAATCAAGATGCGCTCGGGCCGGTTCGGCACGAGGTCCTCGATGGGGTTCAATACGGCGGGAATGGGTTTCGCAGGCACCGAGGGGCCGCCCTGCACCGTGAACTGCATGACCGTGCCGTCGGTGTTGGGATCGACCGGCTCACCGATGGGCGGGAAATGCTGACGGTTGTTCATGAGCACGATCTTCGTGCCGGGCGCGAATTGCGAGAAATCGACCAGAAGGTCGACGCGTTCCGTCACGCCGATCTGAAACTGCGTGATGGGGTGCGCCTGTTCGAGGTATCCGCCGTCCGAACCGATCACGCGGAACGACATCCCGTTGTTGAAGAACAGGTTGTAGAAGCGCTGATTCGCGGAGTTCAGCATGCGAATTCGGTAAAGGTGGCGCTTCACGTTGAAGTTCGGCCACACCTTGCCGTTCACGACGTTCGTGTTGCCGTCGACCGTGAGCTCCCAGTACGGGTTCACGTCGGGATTGCGTCCGACCGTCGGGTAGAACACCGACCCGTCGGTGCGGAACGTGCGATCCTGGAGGATCATCGGCACTTCGAATTCGCCCTCGGGCAGCGGCGTGGTCGGCGTGAGCGGAATGCCGCGGAGGTTGTCGAACAGGTACGTTCCCGTGGCGTTGCTCGGCACGTTCAATGAGACTTCGAAGGCGAAATCCTCACACGAGCTACCGACGCTGCTTCTCACGGCCGAGGGGATCGAGAACGTGAGCGTGCTGAACTGATTCGTCGGCCGGCCCGTGAGCTCGACCTGACTCAGGAACGCTCGGTTCACGCCCTTGCTCGGGCAATTCGCGTACAGCTGAACTGCGCCGAAGTACGACGGGTTCGGCTGCTGGCTCGGCAGGAAGAAGTCGAGCTGCACCGACGCAGGCAGCGTGCTCGTGAGATGGAACGAGCGGCCCTGGAGCTGCGTGAAGCCCTTGGCCGCGAGGGACGTCGAGAACCGGCCTTGCGTGCGTCGCGTGTCGATGCCCGCTTGGATCGTGCCGACGACCGTCGTCCAGTCGTACGGATCCTCGAACCCGGCTATGTCCGCGTTCCCCACGCGGTCGAGCGGTTCTCCCGCCGGATCGCGCAAGATCGCGAATCCGGACAGGCCGAATCCCACGTCGAGCCGCGTCACCCCGAAGGCATGGTCGTGATACCAGAAGGCCGCCGAGTCGTTGGTGTTCGGGCGGTGATAGTCGGTCGAAACGAACTCGGGACCGACGATGCCGTTCTGCGTGAACCAGGTGTCCGGCGTGCCGTCGAATTCCGGAAGCACCTCGAGACCATGCGTGTGCGTGGTGTGGGTGATCGGTGTTTGCGCCTGCGGGTACCCGGGCGGGAACGGAATGAACGGAGGCGTGGGCTTGGGGAAGTTGTTCGGGTTCGCCCAGTCGAGCGTCGGATCCACGGGCAGCGGATGTGCGCCGACGAGCTCGTTTCGCCAGCGGGTGATATCGGGAATCAGGCGTGTCTGCTCGAAGGTCGGTCCGGGAGACGTGCGCTGGAAGACCACCTGGTTGTTCGGTCCGCGTACGTTGCCGCCGTAGCCGAAGAGCAACGTGTTCGGGAATCCAGGCGGAAGCTGTTGAGTGGTGAACTTCGCAATGCGGACCGTGAACTCCTTGCGGATGACCTGTCCGTGCGAGTTCTTGATCAACGTCGGAACGAAGGTCGGAAGCCGCGTCATCTGATGGGCGAATCTGGGGATGGTCGTCGCGTCCAGGATCGGCGCAAGCCCGGAGGTGGATGTGGGGGTCTTGTCTTGGACGACATTCTCGGGCCCGCCGTCTTCCGTCGCGTCGCCGCCGCTACAGGCGACCCCGCCCGTCAGTGCGCCGGCGCTCACCGCTATGCCTGCGAGCGACAGCCAGCGCCGGGCGAGGCTCTGCCTGGGTTCGCGGGTCGAGCTCGAGTCGTCGGGAATACTCGGTGTTCGACCATCGTCTGAATTGCCGTTGATGGTACTCATGGCCAATCTCCTTTTCTCGGGTTGCCTTTTGCCAAGACCCTCGTGCGTCCTGGCTGGACGTTTCGTCTGCAGACACGCCCGCAGCCCCGTTTCCGGCCTGCGAGCGAAATGAAATATCGTTAACCGATTCAGACGCGCGCGGGTGAGGCGCCGCCGGTATCCCGCGTAGTCGTTAAGTCACTCTCCAGCGCCGGCGCGTCGACTGCCATCGATCGCGCGGCACTAGATCGTGGCCAAACCCTAACTCGACTACTCAATTGGCCGAGTTAACTTTTGCGAGAAACGCCAGAGTGCATGCTGTACAAGATCGACACGCCAAAATTATCTTGCGTGCGATCGCGTGATCACGAGTTCGGAAGCAGCCGAACTCGCGCCCTCCGAGCGCCTGAACGCTCGGTGCGATCATCTGATGACGCGGAAACGTCACGGTGATCCCGCGAAGGACGCGGCGCGTACGCTTCGCGGGATCCGTACGGCGACGTGGTCAGCGCGTGCGCTTCGCGCGGCGAGCGCGAGGTGTCAGCGACACGCGCGATGCATCGTCGGCACGCGCGTTCATCAGAGGCAGGCGTTCGGAATCGACGAGCGCGATTGCGCGACGGTTTGAATCAGCGTCTTGCACGACTGGAGGTAGCCAGGCCGCGACTCGGGCTTCATGGATTCGCAGGTGCTTTCGCTGAAGGTGCAGAGCGAGCCCCCGTTCACTTCGTTGCAGCAGGCCTGTGCGCGCGCGCAGACCTCGCACTCTCCACTCACGTCCACGGTCTTACGTCCTCCGGTGGCGGTCGAGCCACCCGTGACGATACCTCCCGTGCCCGTGCCGCCCGTCCCTTCGGGAGGGGGCAGACGACGCCGTTCGCGCCACGAACGCCACAGTTCGTCTTCCTGCGTCGCGGTCTCGCCGGACCAATCCGTCTCGCCTTCGTCGGCCGCGCTCGCACAGCCTGCGAGTGCTCCCACGATAGAGCCTGTTATAAGTGCCAAGCACAGCTTCGATTCGTTGCGATGTGACATGTGAAATCCTTCACTTTCCGACTCCGCTGGGGCGGCGGCCTTCAATGACCTTTCGAAGAGGCCGCAGAATTTCGATGGAGTCGCAGCGAGCTGGTGCAAGGCTCATGCCGTGACGCGTCGGGGTTCCGCCGGCGCGCCTCCGAGCTGCGCGGTGTTGCAGTCAGCGGCAGGTCGAGTCGAGATTGGGCGCGAGGTTCGTGACGCGGGTTTCGTAGTCCGTCGGGGGGTCGGTGACGTTCGCGGCAATCACGCCCTCCGTGATGCGCTGATTCAGCACGTCGGCGGTGTTGTTGCTCCACGAGTCCGCTTGTTGGCTCACTCCGAAGCTCGTATCGACGAAGACGGGCTTGCCCGTGTACTCGTAGAGGTACGAGTAGCGCGCCGTCGTCGCGTTGTAGGTGTTCGTTCCGGCGCCTTGATTGATGAGCCCTTGATTGTTCCCGACGCCCGTCGTCCACACCATGTCGATGATGTCGAGGTTGACGGCGTCGAAGAACGCGTCCGTCTCTTCGTCGGCGTTCCAGGGCGTGTGATTGATCGCGACGACCGCGTTCGGTGCGTTCGTCTTGATGGCGCACGTCATGTCGTCGACGAGCTCTCCGAGCTCGGCGACGCTGAGCGGCGACGGCTGCTGGCTCGTCTCCTGATACTGCATGAAGTCACCGTCGAGCAGCCACACGACGGGTTTGTTGGGATTCGCTGCGAACGTCTTCGCGGCGTAGCTCGCGTAAAAATCGACGATCTGCTGGCGATGATCGCGGATCCACTGCGCGC
>DASUTR010000288.1:0-2725 GCA_036374535.1 Polyangiaceae bacterium | reverse complement strand
GTCGGTGCTTCTTCGTCGAATCGAATGCTCATCAGGACTCCGAAAAAATCTGGAACCCCCGAGCGTACCGCCGCAGAACGACCCGTGAACGGGGAGAATTGCCTCGCCGGAGTGCGGAGTGACGCGAGTTGGTACTGGTCGGGCAGGTTGCAACAGGGAAGTGGCACACGCGCTGCATTGCCTTCGACCATGGCAAACCCCAATGCGAATCCGAATCCGCAGCCGAACCGAAATCCCAATCAAAAGCAGCATCAGTCGCCGGAAGAGGGACAGCGGAGCAAGCAAGACCGCCGCGGGGAGCCGCAACGCCCCGAGCGCCCCGAAAAGCAACAGGAACGTCGCGGGCCGTCCCCGCAGCGGACCCCATCCGACTCCGAGTAGTGAATGACTGAGTCGTACTGGCTCAGGACCCGTGCGCCCGGCTATCCGCGACTCGACGTCGACGCGCTCGAAGTCGACGTCGCGGTGGTTGGCGGCGGGATCACCGGCATTACGACCGCGCTCCTCCTGAAATTGGCGGGTAAGCGCGTCGCGCTGCTCGAAGCGCGACGCGTCGGCTGCGGCGTGACCGCCGGGACGACCGGTCATCTCACGGAGGTGATCGATACCCGCTACTCCGAGCTCGAGAAACATTTCGGACCCGACGGTGCGGCGCTGGTCGCCGCGTCGAGTCGCGTCGCCATCGAGCAAATCGCCGAACTCGACGCCCGCTTCGAGACACAGTGTCGGTTCGAGCGACTGCCGGGCTACCTCTACAGCGAGCGCGCGGAAGATCGCGAGATGCTCGCCGAAGAATTGCAGTGCATGCGGCGCGCCGGCTTGACGGTGGGGCCGGGCGACGTGCCCCTGCCGCTCGAAGTTGCGGCGGGAATACGCGTCGAAAATCAGGCTCAGTTTCATCCGCTCGACTACGTCACGGCACTTGCGGCGCGTATTCCCGGCGACGGTTCGCACGTGTTCGAGCAAACCCGCGTCCACAACGTCGATGAGGGCGAGCCGTGCAGCGTGCACGTCGCGAAGGGGCCGAGCCTGCGTGCCCGGAAGGTCGTGCTCGCGACGCACAGTCCCCTCAATCAGGTCGTGCTACAGACCAAGGTCGCCCAGTACCGCTCCTACGTCGTGAGCGGCCGCGTCCCGGACGCTCCGCACGGACTGTTCTGGGATACCGACGATCCCTATCATTTCACGCGCGCCCACCGGGACGGCTCGGGGTACGAGCTGATCGTCGGCGGCGAAGATCACAAGACGGGCATCGGCGAGCATACGGACGCGCCGTTCGAGCGTCTGACGGCCTACGCGGCACGCCTGGGCCTCGAGAACCCGAGATTTCGCTGGTCGTCGCAGGTCGTCGAACCCCTCGACGGCCTTCCGTTCGTCGGCAAAAACGCGGGCTCGGATCACGTTTACGTCGCGACCGGCTTCAGCGGCAACGGGCTCACGTTCGGCACGATCGCGGCGCTCGTTCTGCGCGACGCGTGCCTCGGCTCGTTCAATCCGTACTCCGAGCTCTATGACCCCGCACGGCTGAAGCCGTTCACGCGCCTCTCCTCGTTCCTCGCCGAGAACGTGGACTACCCGCTTCACCTCGTGAGCGACGCGCTGAAAGCGCCCACCGCGCGTTCGCTCGGCGAGATCCCGAACGACGACGGACGCATCGTTCGCGTGAAGGGCCGGCGAGTCGCGGCCTATCGCGACGCGAGCGGGCGTCTCCACGGTGTGTCGCCGATTTGCACGCACCTCGGCTGCCACGTGGCCTTCAACGCCGCCGAGAAATCGTGGGATTGCCCGTGCCACGGCTCGCGCTTCGGCGTCGACGGCAACGTGCTCGACGGACCGGCGAGCGACCCTTTGGAACCAATCGATTTGGAGGACGACGATGCAGAACGACGATGATCCGACGCGAGCGGCGCTGCGTGTGGCCGAGAGCGTGGTGGAGCTCGTACGCGCGGAAGCCGGGCTTGCGGCGGCGCGTGCGCGCGCGGCCGGGAGCCGCCTCGCGGTGACCCTCGCCTTCAGCGCAGCGGCAATGTACCTGTCGGCGGTCGCCGTCGTCGTCGTCGTCGTCGCACCGGTACTCTGGGCGTATCGACCCGCCGCAGCGATTGGCTCGCTGGCCATCGCGCTTTTTCTCGCCGCCGTGGCGACGCTCGTTGCGCTGAAGCGCTGGCGCGCCCACGCGAAGACTTCGACGGAATCTACCCTTCCCCCGGTGCACCATGATTTTCGAGGAAGCGACCATGCAATCCCCCGATGAGAGCGAAAATTCCGATCCCGACATCCTCGCGGCTCGAGGCAAGGTCGAACTCGCCAAGGCCGAGCTCGAGAGCCGCTTGTACCAGGCCGGCGACACGGGCAGGCGGGCGCTCACGCGCATGGCCGGCAAGGCCAAGCCGATCGCGATCGTCGCCGCGGCGCTCGTGGGCGTGGTCGTCGTAGCTCGCCTGTTCCGCTCGCGGGCAAATCGGCGCCGCGGATGGGTACGGCCCGCGGCCGCTTCCGGGAATCCGTCTTTGTTCAGGGTCGCGCTCGGAGCCGCCGTACGGGGCGCCGTTCGCGTGCTCGTCGCGCGCATGGCGGAGCAGGCGGCGGCGCGGCTGCTCGTCGCGAGCGACGAGCAGGAGGTGGGAGCCGGCGAGCTCGTCGTCTCCGACGACGATCCAGCGGCCCTCGCGTCGCGCTGAGAGTCCGTTCTCAGTAGCGCCGCCGCCAGATCACGTCCACTCCG
>DASUTR010000287.1:0-9841 GCA_036374535.1 Polyangiaceae bacterium | reverse complement strand
CGTCGAGTCCGGCGGGACCGCGACGCTCGAAAGCGTTTCGAACGGATGGACCTATGCTTGCGAGGTGAATCCTTCGAGTGGCTGCTCCATCACGCCGGAGGAGGGCGATACCGTGAATGTCACCGGCACGCCGATGCCCGGTCAGTGGACGGGTGACGAATGCACCAGCGTGATAGGGCTCTCCGTCGGGCCGGAAGCCCAGCCGAGCTGCTGGTACCATCCCTGCGTGGCGACGCCCCCTTGACGGCTCGCGCTCGAACGGCGCTTTGCGTACGCGCGCCCGAGGGCCACCTCAGCGCCGCTGCACGATCATCTTCCGCGGCACTTGGCCGCTCTGTTCGAGCGCCTTCTTCGCTTCTTTTTGGAGCAGCGGGTGCGTGCGCTTCATCAAAAACCCGCCGAGCAACCGCACGTCTTGCGCCGCGAGCTTCTTTAGCATGCGGCGCATGCCGTTGATATCGTTCGTGTACGCGTAGGCGTACGCCCACGCGCGATAGAGCTGCGGCCGGAGCTGCTCGTACGCGGCGTCCTCCGTGTCGAAAAGACCGAGCGTCTCGACCGCCTTCTTCGCGTCGCCGCTGCGCGCCCAGGTTTCCGCCGAAACGGCAGCGAGCATGGCTCGCGTCCGCGGCTCCTGATGGCGCTTGAGGTCGATGCCGGAGACGAGGGTCTTCGCCTCGCTCACGTCGCCGAGCATGAGATGGATCATGGCGCGCTGGCCGCGTGCCTCGTCGGCGATGGGTCCCATGACCTTGCCGAGATCGATACGTTCGAGCGTCTTCAGCGCGCGCTTCGGATCTTCCTGCAGCTCGAGCTGAGCCTTGGCGAATATCGCCGCAGGATCGTTCTTCTGCGACGACACCTCGAGCTTCTCGATGGCGGCCTTGCGGTCGGCGTCGGTCTCGACGTTCGAGAGGATGCCCGCGACGCCGCGCGCCTTCTTGGCTTGCCGGAGCGCGAAGACGAGCAGCCCGACCGCGAGCACCGTGACGACGGCCGGGATCGAGAGAAGGACGATCTTCCAGGTGCGCGAATAGACGATCGCCGCGATGAGGCCGAAGAGCACCCACGCCGCGATGACCGGAATCGCGAGCCGACCGAGCAGCTGCCGCATCTGGTCGCGCGTGTCGGGCAGCGAAATCTTCGGCCGCACGGGGGCGGCGTCGTCGGACGGCGGCGCTTCGGAGCCGCTCGTGCGGGCCTGGTTGCGCTTGAGCTTGCGGGTTTCCTTGGCCAAAACGCGGGGTCTCCTAGGCTGAGCGCGTCCGCATCGCCGGGACGAGGCTGTCCGGCGGTACGTCGGGCATCGACTCGAAGCGGAAGTGATTGAACACGGCCTGCGCGATGCTGAGCGCGGGAACGCCGAGCAGCGCGCCCCACAGCCCGAAGAAGTGCTCACCGACGATGAGAGCGAACACCACGAGCACGGGGTGGATCTTCGCGACCACGCCGATGATCTTCGGGTTCAAGAGGTTCGCTTCGATCTGGTGGATCAGGATGATCCAGACCAAGACCCAGATCGCCACCCAGAAGCCCTGCGTGAGCCCGACGAGCACCACGGGGATCGAGCTCAGGATCGACCCGAAAATCGGAACGATGCTCATGATGGCCGCGACGAGCGCGAGTAACGGCCAGTACTTGAGCCCGAAGAACGCGAAGCCGATCGCGCTCAACACGCCGTTCACGAGGCAGATGAGGAGCTGGCCGCGCACGACGCCGGCCAGGCCCTTGTCGACGCGCCAGAGCAGATGATCGAAGCCGATGCGAGCCGTCGCCGGCACGAGCGAGCGGAAGAATCCGACGATCGCCTCGCGCGTGTGCATGATGTAGCCCGCGACCATGAGCGTCATGAACAACAGGAAAATGCCGCGCGCGACCGTCGAGACGACGGCTTTGCCGAACGCGATGATGTCGAGCGCGTTCGCCTTCACGTAACGGAACCCCTCGTCGATCCCCTTGCTCATGAGGTCGGCGATGCTGAACCTCGATTGATTGTTCTGGACGGGACCAACGTGCCAGTGGCCGGGGCCGTGCTGGACGACTTCGATGCCGGCGCCCACGTTGATGCGGAACGACCCGTCGTCCTGGCGTACGACCTCGAGCGCGGGTCCAGGCGGCGGAGGCGGAATTCGTGGCGCGACGCGCGCCTTATCCATCATGCCCTGCACCCAGTTCTCCGCTTTGGGAGCCCACGTGGTCGTGAGCTCCCGAGCCATCGCCGGCGTATCGGCGACGAGCTTCTGCGCCTCGCTCCAAATGCGCGGCATGATCAGCGCGAACGCGAGATAGAGGACGTTGAAGGTGATCGTGTAAACGACGAGAATCGCGGCGGCCCGGGGCACGCGAACGCGCTCGCACATCGCGACGAGCGGGGTGAGCACGTATGCGATGACGAGCGCGAGCACGAACGGGAGCAGCACCACGCGCGCCCAGACGAGCAGCGCGAGAACGAGCGTCGCGCTCACCGCAAGGAAGATGATGCGATCGCGCGTCCACCCGCCCGGACGCACGATCGGATCGCGGGTGCTGACGGGGGTCGTCACGGACCGATCCAACGACCTTGGATGCGCCCTACGGGCTCAGTTTCCCTCGTCGTCGGCGCTGGGCTCGGGAGGCGGCGGCGCCTGCGACGGGGTCTTCTTGATGCTCTCGAGCTTTTCCTTGAGCACGTCGCCGAGCGTCGCGCCCTTGCCCGAGCGCTCGCGCTTGAGCGCTTGAACCTGCTCGGCCTCGGGGCTCTCGCCCGGGGCGCGCATCGTGAGGGTCAGGCGGCGATCGAGCGAGTCGAGATTCGCGATCTCGGCCTTCACCTTGTCGCCCTTGTTGAGCTCGGTGGAGGCGGGGATCTCGTTCGAGGGGATGAGACCCTCGACGCCATCGACGATGCGAACGAACGCACCGAACTCGGCGACGCTGAGGACGGTCACGTCTTCGACGACCGTACCGGGGCGGTACTTCTCGACGACGTCGTTCCAGGGGTCGTCCCAGAGCTGCTTGACGCCCAGGCTGACCTTCTTCTCGTCGTGGTTGATGCTGAGGATGAGCGCCTCGACGTCGTCACCCTTCTGGTAGAGGTCGGCCGGATTGTTGATCTTGGCCGTCCACGAGAGGTCCGTCTTGTGGACCATGCCGTCCACGCCGTCCTCGATGCCGACGAACACGCCGTAGTCGGTGATCGAGCGAACCTTGCCGCCGACCTTGTCGCCGGGCTTGTACTTGTCCGTGAAGAGCGACCAGGGATCGGGCTCGAGCTGCTTCAGGCCGAGGCTGATGCGCTTGGACTTCGCGTCCACTTCGAGCACCTGACACTCCGTCTCGCTGCCGATCTCGAGCATCTTCGACGGGTGCTTGATCTTCTTCGTCCAGCTCATCTCGCTCACGTGAACGAGGCCCTCGACGCCGGGCTCGAGCTCGACGAACGCGCCGTACTCCGTGAGGCTCATGACCTTGCCGCGCACGCGCTTGCCGAGCGGATACGCCTCTTCCACGTGCGTCCAGGGGTCTTCCTGCGTTTGCTTCAAGCCCAGGCTGACGCGCTCGGTCTCGGGATTGTACTTGAGCACCTTGACGGTGACTTCGTCGCCGACCTTGAACACTTCGCCCGGGTGACCGACGCGGCCCCAGGACATGTCGGTGATGTGGAGCAGACCGTCGATGCCGCCGAGATCGACGAAGGCGCCGTATTCGGTGAGGTTCTTGATCGTGCCCGTGACGACCATGCCCTCTTCGAGGGTCTGCAGGGTCTTCGCCTTCATCGTGTCGCGCTCGCGCTCGAGCAGGACGCGCCGCGACAGCACGATGTTGCCGCGCTTCTTGTTGAACTTGATGACCTTGAACTCGTAGGTCTGGCCGATGAGCTTCTCGAGGTTCCGGATCGGGCGCAGATCCACCTGCGAGCCCGGGAGGAACGCTTTCACGCCGCCGCGGATCGTGACCGAGAGTCCGCCCTTCACACGCTGACTGATGGTGCCTTCGATGATCTCGTCGCGCTCGCACGCCGCGGAGATCTCGTCCCACACCTTCATCTTGTCGGCCTTCTCCTTCGACAAGGAGATGAGACCGTCGTCGCTCTCGCGGCTCTCGATGAAGACGTCGACCTTGTCGCCCGCCTTGATGTGAATGGCGCCGTTCGCGTCGGCGAACTCGTGCTTCGAGATGACGCCTTCGCTCTTGCCGCCGATGTCCACGATCACCGCGTCGCGGTTCACCTGGATGACGGTTCCGCTGACGATTTCGCCCTCGCCGCCGAGGTTCTGGCCGGGTTTGCCGTCGGCCGCCTCGAACATCGCGGCGAAACCGTTGGGATCAGTGGAAGAGCTGGCGGTCACTTGGGTTTGGTTCATGGAGCGAAGGGTTCTCTCGGAATGTCGTGAGTCGGGCGGGGTTCGGAAAAGACTGGAGCGTCCTCTCCATATCGGCCCGCGGGAAGGCGGTCTGGTAGCGCACGCTCGGGGCCCCGTCAAACGTAAATTCGGCCTTGCTTCGCAGGCCCACCCTACGGAACGGCCGATTTCCGGGCGTGTCGCCAGAGGGTTCCGTAAACACGGTCACCGGAGCGACGCAGACCTCTCCCGAGCGCGTCATCGTCCAGATGGACCCGGAATGCGACTCTGGGGCTCCCCGCCTTGGCATCGTTCACGCTCTCGAGCTTGGGAACGGGGCCGGGACCGAAGGCGCCGTTAAGGACGCGACGAGCGCGCTCGAGCGCGTCGGACGGAGCTCCATTTCGGTAGTGCACGGTCACGTCGAGGACGATGGGCTTGCCCCACGTCGCGACGCCTTCGACGCGCGAAGCGCCGCCGAGCTCCGCGAGCGCACGACGAGCGCCCTCCGAAAGCCCCGGCGCGTCCCCACGCACGAAGAAGGCGCCCGCGCCGGTGCGCGGAACGGCTGGATTCGGCTCGCGCACGGCGAGCGCCGCCTCGAGACGCGCGCGGTCCGAGGCGAGCACGAGCGCCCCGTCCACCGCGCGCCCGAACGCGATGCCCTCGGACGTTTCGAGCCGCTCGTCGCCGAGCCGCCGCACGCTGCGCCCCTCGTCGCGCAGCACGCGCTCGATGGCGTCGGCGACGCCCGTCTCCGGAAACGAGCCGCCCGCGACGACCGCCCAATCGCCCGGCTTCGGCCCGAAGAGCGCCAGGGCTTCACGGAGGTCGCGCCCGATCTCGAGGCCGCTCCGTCGTGCCAGGCGCCGCCTTCGCGACCGCTCGCCGGGATCGAGGTCGTCCGCGGGCGTCTCGTCGAGCAGCGGCAAGAGAAAGCGCCGCGTCGGCTCGAACAGCGTGACCTTCTCGACGTCCCAGCGCACGGCGATGGTCGCGTCGTCCGGCACGTGCCGCGCGACGATGCGCTCGAACCCGATGTAGCGGGAGTGAATCGCGATCGCGACGAGCACGCCGACCCCGAGGAGCGCGGCAAAAACGCCGAGCACCAGTGGAAACGAGCGGTGGCCGGGGCGATCGGTGCGACGGTCGCCGGCCGCTCCCGCGGCTCCGGCCGCGGTCATCGCAGCGCCTCCCCCAAGAGCTCTCCGAGCACCTCACGCCCGAGCTCGGCACGCGCGACGACGATTGCGCCCTGCGCTTCGATCGTCGTGTGGCGGGCGAGCTTCGCGTAGCGCCCGCTGCCGGCTTCGAGCGCCAACCGTGCAGCCTCGACGAGATCGCGCGCGTTTTTGGCGTCCATCTCCGTGCCGAGCTCGCACGACGCCTCCACGCGGAACCCGTCGGCGTGCGTGTCGACGAAACCCTCGGCGCCTTGGACGCTGCGAAACACCGCGCCGAGCAGCGGGAAGCGCTCGCCCGCCGCGAACGAGCGCGCCCGTACGGCGAGCGACACGACGCCGCGCTCGCGGGGCCGAAGCGGATTCGGTGCGGTGCCTCGCTCGAGGACGGCCTCGACGGCGTCGAGCTCGGCTTCCGTGGCCGCTACGACGAGATCGTTGCCCCTCGCGTACAGCCGCGCAACGTCACTGCGGTTCTTGGGTTTCTTCCGATCCCAGCGCCGTACGTCGCCGCCGAGGTCGAGGGGGGCATGCCAGGGGGGCTCGGCCGGGTAGCGTCGCGGGTCGAGGCCTCGGAAGTCTCCCTCGAGCACGGCGACGTAGTCGCGGAACGCGCCGTTCTCGTAACGTGCAGCGACGACCACGACGCGCGCTTTCGCGAGCGCGTCCGTCACGAAGGTGACGGCGCCGTCGCTCGCGTCGCTCGGCGCCTTCTCGCGCAGCGTCTGCACGACGTTCTGGCCGAGCGTCGCGTAGATGCGCCCGACGTCGAGCCGCACGACCCAATCGAGATCCGGCGGGATGGCGTCGAGCGGCGACGCGAGCGAAGGCGCGGCGGGCGGTTTTCGCGCGTCGCCGCCGCAGGCAACGGAGAGCGGCAGCGCGGCGACGAGAACGAGCCCGAGCGCGGCTCGGCGCGGCCAAGCGGCGCTCACGACACGCTTTCGGCTCGCTTCACGAGCGCCACGATGGAGTCGACCACGTCGTCGATGCCGAGCGCCGAGCTGTCGACGACGATCGCGTCTTTTGCCTGGACTAGCGGAGCGATCGGGCGCGTGCTGTCGCGCCGATCGCGTTCGACGACCTCGCCCCTCACCGCGTCGATGTCGGCCGAGGTTCCGGCGCGCAGGAGCTCGGCGTGCCGGCGCCGCGCGCGCTCGTCGACGCTCGCCGTCAAGAACACCTTCACTTCGGCCTCGGGGAACACCACGGAGCCGATGTCGCGCCCCTCGAGCACGACGCCGCCCGCTCGGCCCGCGGCGCGCTGCATCTCGAGCAGCGCCGCGCGGACCCGGGGCACCGCGCTCACCTTGCTCGCGCCCTGGCTGATCTCGGGCGTACGGATGAACCCCGAAACGTCTTCGCCGTGGAGCAGCACGCTCGCCGCGCCGCCCACGCTTTCGAGCCGGACGGCGCCGGTACGCGCGAGCGCTTCGGCGAGCTCTGCCACGCCGTCGACGTCGTCGAACTCGATCCGCTGCCGCACGGCCGCGAGCGCGATGGTGCGGTACAGCGAGCCCGTATCGACCAAGACGTAACCGAGGCGCTCCGAAACGCGGCGCGCGACCGTCGACTTTCCGGCGCCCGCAGGACCGTCGATGGCGACGATGGGTCTCCGCTGCACGCTCACGACAGCACCTCGATTTCCGCGCCGAGGGCACGCAGGGTCCCGACGAAGCGCGGAAAGCTCACGGCGATGCAGTCCGCGTCTTCGACGATCGTGTCGCCGTCACCGCACAAACCCATCACGACCGCCGTCATCGCCAGACGATGATCGCCGCCGCTCGTCACCGTCGTCGCCTGGAGTCGCCCCTCGGGCCGACCTTCGATGACGAGGCCGTCGGGGCGCTCGGACGCCGAAACGCCGAACGCTCGCAAGAGCTCGGCGAGCGAGGCGAGCCGATCGCGTCCGCCGTCGCGGAGCTCGCCCGCGTCGGAGACGCGCGTGACGCCGCGCGAGCGGGCGGCGAGCGCGCACGCCGCGGGGATCTCGTCGAGCCCCCGCTGGGCGAGCTCTCCGCCGATGCTCGTGCCGCGCAGCACCGAACCCTGCGAGCTCACCTCACCGTACGGCTCACCGAGCGACGTGCCCGTGGGCGTGATGCCCATACGCCCGCCCGCCATGCGGATCATCTCGAGCACTCCGGCGCGCGTCGGGTTCAGTCCGGTGCGGCGCGTACTGACGTGGCTGTCCGGAACGATCTGCGCCGCGACGAGCAGGAACGCCGCAGCCGAAAGGTCGCCGGGAACGTCGAGCTCGAAGCCTGGAATCGCGAGGGGGTCGGCCGGCGGATGCAAGCTCACGACGGGGCCCAGGGTCCGAACGGGCATGCCGAGCGCGTCGAGCAGCCGCTCGGTGTGATCGCGCGACACGACCGGTTCGGTGACGAGCGTCGGGCCGGAAGCGAACAATCCGGCGAGGAGCAGGGCGCCCTTCGCATGATCGCTCGGACGATCGAACGCGTACTCGAGCGGACCCAGGCGCTCGCCCGCGTCGAGTCCCCGCACCGTGATCGGCGCGGTCTCGTCGCCCGCGTGCTCGGGATCCGGCGTGCCTTCGATGTGGGCGCCGCGCACGCGCAAGGGCTCGAGCACGCCGCGCATGCGGAACGCGGACAGGGCGGCGTGGCCCTCGAGTCGAGCTCCGAAATGCTGCGCCGCGAGCACCCCCGAGAGCAATCGAAGACACGACGGCGAGCGGCCGCAATCGAGGGGCGCCTCGGGTTCCCTGAGCCCCGCGAGACCGACGCCGCGCAGGCGCAGGGTTCCTCGGCCGTCGTCGTCGTAGCGAACGCCGAGCGCTCCGAGCGCCTTCAAGGTCGCAAGATTGTCGTTTCCGTAGCCAAAACCGCGAATCTCGCAGGGCCCGTTCGAGAGCGCGGCGAGCACGAGCGCGCGGTGCGTGATGCTGCGGTCGCTCGGCACCGGCACGCTGCCGCGCAGCGGCTTTTCCTGCGGGCGCACGCGGAGACTCGTCACGGCGTCACGGTCGCCCGGTGGTGAGGAGCTCCTGGGCCTTGTCGAGCAGCACGGCGACCGCCGCACCGTCGACGGCCATCACGAAGCCCACCGTCTTGTCCTTCGGCTGCACGTCCAGCCGGCGGATGGGTTGCGGGATGCCGATGAGCGCGAGGAACGGCGCGTAGCGATCGAGCATCCCGCGCGTCGCAACGAGGTTTTGCGCCCCGCGCTCGGCCGTTTTCTGCTCCCCGTACGACAGCGTTCCGGCGAGGTTGATGCCGGGCTCTTCGAAGTTGCCGACGAGCGCAAGCGTCTCGAGCCCTTCGGTGAACGAGAGCTCCGCGCGAGCCGCGGCGGGGATCGGGTTCGACGTGAGGTCGGCGCCGACGACGAGCGGTGCGTTCGGCGTGGCGAGCAGCTCGGTCATGTACTTCGGGACCTGCTTTCTCGCTCGACCCTCCTCGACCCGATCGATCGCCCGCCGCACGCCCACGTCGTTGCCGAAAAGCGCGACGCGCGAGGTGAGGATGCAGAACCCGACGTCGCCGGCGGTGTAGAGCGCGCGCCCCGAGTACGTGGACTTCGTCACCGGAACACCGAGCGGCGTCTTCTGCGTGCCGTCCGCCGCCGCCTCGATCTTCTGCCGATCGAACGTGCCGATGGCGACGCCCGCCACGTCCGCACCCTGCATCGAGTAGAGGCCCACCCAGAGCGCTTCGAGATCCCGCTTCGGATCGAAGCCGGCCGCCGGGGGAAGCGGCATGCGCCGCTCGGTCACGGCGACGAGCCTTGCGCCGAAGCCGGAAGCGAAGAGCTTCTTCGCGTCGATGTACGCGATGCCCACCGCGCTTCCCGGCAAGAGCGCGACGGGCTCGGCGTCGATCTGCGCGTCGTTGAGCTTCTTGTCGGCGCCCGTCTTGACGATCACGTCGTCGTGGGCGGCGCAGCCCGCGACCGCGAGAGCGAGCACGGCGACGCGGAGGCACGAGCGCACGCTCACGAAAGCACCTCGGCGAGCGCGGCGACGAACCGATCGTTCTCTTCCGGCAGCCCGAACGTCACGCGGAGGCTCGTCGGGAGGCTCGCGAACGGCCGCACGATGACGCCGCGGCGGAGCAGCGCGTCGTACACCGGCCGCGCGGGTCGCCCGACGTCGGCCAGCACGAAATTCGCCTGCGTGGGCGCGGTTTTTACGCCGAGTTTCCCGAGCGCGGCGCACACCCGCGCGCTCTCTTTCGCGTTGAGCGCAGCGCTTTTCGCGACGTGCGCGCGATCGTCGAGCGCGGCCGTCGCCGCGGCTTGGCCCACCGTCGTGACGTTGAAGGGCGCGCGGATACGGTTCATGTAGTCGATGATCGGTGCCGGGGCGATCGCGTA
>DASUTR010000286.1:0-12593 GCA_036374535.1 Polyangiaceae bacterium | reverse complement strand
GGCGCTTCGCGGACGACGCATCGATCGTCGCCGGCATCGGGCGCTTCCACGGACGAAGCGTCGCCGTGGTCGGGCACCAGAAGGGACGCAACACCAAAGAGAACGTGTCGCGCAACTTCGGAATGCCGCAGCCCGAGGGCTACCGCAAGGCCATCCGCATCTACGAGCTCGCCGACCGTTTCTGTTTGCCCGTGTTCACGTTCATCGACACGCCGGGCGCCTTTCCCGGCATCGGCGCCGAAGAGCGAGGCCAGAGCGAGGCCATTGCCGCGTCAATCGAGACGATGTCGAAGCTCGGCGTGCCGATCGTCACGACCGTCATCGGCGAAGGCGGCTCGGGCGGAGCGCTCGCTCTCGGTGTCGCGAATCGCGTTCTCGTGCTCGAGTTCGGCTACTACTCGGTCATCACTCCCGAGGGTTGCGCGGCGATCCTGTGGAAGAGCGCGGACCACGCCGCCGAGGCCGCGGCGCGGCTGAAAATCACGGCTCCGAACCTGCTCGAGCTCGGCGTTGCGGACGCCATCGTGGACGAGCCCCCGGGGGGCGCCCACCAGGATCACGATGCCGCCGCGCGGCTGCTCGATCGCGCCTTGCTGGAACACCTGACCGCGCTTTCAGATCTGAATCCCGACGACCTGCGCGAGGACAGATACCAACGGTTCCGCAGACTCGGCGCGTTCGTCGCCTGAGACTCACTCGCGAAACGCGGGGAGGGCGCTCCCGCGAACCGGCCGAGCGACCTTGACCGGTGCGTAGTGCCTCGCTAGGTTCCCGCCACTCATCATGGCAACGAAAATCGGAATCAATGGCTTCGGTCGTATCGGTCGCTGCGTCCTCCGCGCTCTCCATCAGCGCAAGGTCGACGGGCTCGAAGTCGTCGGCATCAACGATCTCACCGACACGAAGACCCTCGCTCACCTCCTCAAGTACGACTCGATCCACCGCGGCTTTACCGCCGCCACCGTGAGCCACAGCGACAAGTCGCTCGTCGTCGGCGGCAAGGAAATCGCCGTGAGCGCGCTCAAGGATCCGAAGGAGCTTCCCTGGAAGGCTCAGGGCGTCGACATCGTGCTCGAGTGCACGGGTCTCTTCACCGACAAGGAGAAGGCGGGCGCGCATCTCGCCGCGGGCGCGAGCAAGGTCATCATCAGCGCTCCGGCGAAGAATCACGACATCACCCTCGTCATGGGCGTGAACCACGACCAGTACGACGGCGCGAAGCATCACATCGTCTCGAACGGCTCGTGCACGACGAACTGTCTTGCGCCGATCGCGAAGGTCATGCTCGACAACTTCGGCGTCGAGAAGGGTCTCATGACGACGATCCACTCGTACACGAACGACCAGAGCCTGCTCGACCTCCCGCATCGCAAGGGCGACCTCCGCCGCGCCCGCGCCGCGGCCGTCAGCATGATCCCGAGCTCGACGGGCGCCGCGAAAGCGCTTTCCGAGGTGATTCCCGCGCTCAAGGGCAAGTTCGACGGCCTCGCCGTGCGCGTGCCCACCATCGACGTGTCCCTCGTCGATCTCACGCTCACCACCGAAAAGCCGGTCACGGTCGAGGCGATCAACGCCGCCATGAAGAAGGCCGCCGACTCCTCGCCGCTCAAGGGCTTCCTCACCTACGTCGACGAGGAGCTCGTTTCGAGCGACTTCATCGGTAACCCGGCCTCGAGCCTGTTCGACGCCACCCAGACGAAGGTGCTCGGCGACAAGTTCGCCAAGGTCTTCTCGTGGTACGACAACGAGTGGGGCTTCGCGAACCGCATGATCGACCTCGCGCTCCTCATGGCGAAGAAGTAGGTCGAAACGCGCGGTGCGTTCGAGCGCGCGGCGCGTTCGGAAGAGCGCGCCGCCGGCGCACGCGTTTGCGGCTGGTACCCGCGGTTCCAGCCGCAACGCGTTCGACGGCCATTCTACGCACGGTCGCAGGGCGGTCTCGAGCGACTGGAAAATAGAGAAGGAACACCCGCCCATGCCCCTGCTCGATGGCATCCGAACGATCGACGACCTGAAGCTCGAAAACCAGCGCGTCTTCATTCGTGTGGACTTCAACGTTCCGCTCGACAAGGCGAAAACAGTCGCGAACGACGAGCGCATCAGGGCGTCGCTGCCCACCATCAAGAAGGCGCTCGCGTCGGGCGCGAGGGTCATCCTTGGGTCGCACCTCGGCCGACCCGGGGGCAAGACGAACCTCGAGTATAGCCTCGAGCCGGCCGCCGCTCGCTTGAGCGAGCTCCTCGGGCAAGACGTCGTGCTGCCGGACGACTGCATCGGCGACGCACCGAAGAAGGTCGTCACCGATCTCCGGCCGGGCCAGCTTTGCCTGCTCGAGAATTTGCGCTTTCACGACGCCGAGGAGAGAAACGACGACGCTTTTTCGCGCGAGCTCGCGTCGCTGTGCGACGTGTACGTGAACGACGCGTTCGGCTCGTCGCACCGCGCCCACGCGTCGGTCGCCGGGCTTCCGCGACTCGTCCGCGAGCGCGGCATGGGTTACCTGCTCAAGGGCGAGATCACGGCGCTCGCCCGCGTCACCGAATCGCCCGAGCGGCCGTTCGTCGCGATCCTGGGTGGTGCCAAGGTCACCGACAAGATCGGCGTCATCGAGGCGTTGCTCGGCAAATGCGACGCCATCTGCATCGGCGGCGCGATGGCGAACACGCTGCTCGCCGCGATGGGCAACGACATGAAGTCGTCGCAACTCGAGAACGATTGGCTCGCGCGCGGCCGTACGCTGGTCGAGCAAGCGAAGGCACGCGGTGTCGATCTCGTGCTGCCGGCCGACGTGGTCGTGGCAGCCTCGAGCGAGGCGACGACCGGCACGGTCGTGAGGGTGAACTCGGTGCCGGCGGGCAACATGGCCCTCGACATCGGCCCGGACAGCGTCAAGGCAATCGCCGCGCGCGTCGCCAAGGCAAAGACGATCTTCTGGAACGGCCCGATGGGCTCGTTCGAGAACCCGGCGTTCGCGAGCGGAACGAACGGCGTCGCCGAAGCGCTCGCTCAGGGCTCCGGTTTCAGCGTGGTCGGCGGCGGCGACAGCGTCGCGGCCGTCGAGGCCGCGGGCGAAGCCGTGCGCTCGAAGATCGGCTTCGTCTCGACCGGCGGCGGCGCGTCGCTCGAGCTCATCCAAGGCCGGAAGCTCCCGGGCGTCGAAGCGCTTCGAGCCTGAACTCCGAGAATTCCGGCCTTAGTTCGGCGCGCTGAGCGAGCGCGCTGCGGGTTCGACGATCTCGCGCAGAGCGAGCTCGCGCACGGTGCGCCGTTCGGAGTTCGACGGCATGCCGTGCATCGAGAGGCTGTCGTCCCTGCGCGTCACGAGCGCATCGCAAGCTGCGAGCTCGCTGCGAACGGCGTCGCCCAACGCTCGCGCGAGACGCTCGCGAAGCGCGGGCTCGGCCCGACCGAGCGCCCAGCCGAGAAAACGGAACCCGAGCTCGGCGTGGCGCGCCTCGTCCCCGGCGATGCGCGCGAGCACGCGCCGCACCTCGGGATCGGTCGCGCGCTCGGCAGCGTCCTCGGCTTCGACCGCGGCGAGCGTTTCGCCGACGCACGCTTCGAGAATCGCCGTCCGCACGATCGTTTCGAAGGAGCGATCGTCCAGCGCTCCCTCGACCGAGAGCCGGCCCGGGCCGATTTCGCGCCCCGCATACGCCGAGGCCAAGCCGAAGCAGAGTCGCGCGTGCTCGATCTCGTCGCCCATCGCCCGCTGCGAGGCTTCGACGAGCGCCGCCGGCGCGCCCAACGAAACGAGCTCGAGCGTGAAGCGCGCGAACGCCGCGACGGACGCGTGTTCCATGCGCGCGAGCTCTGTCCAGTGCTCGACGAGACGCGCGCGCGCAGCGCTCGAAAGCTGTCGGATGTCGGGACTCAAGCTGCGGAACCAACCAAGCGGAGCTCCGAGCGCGTCGGCAGTGCGGGCTTCTCCCGCGACCAGGAACGGACGGCCACAGGTGCCGCCGACGCCACCCGTACCGGGTAGCGCTTCGCACTGCCGCGCTTCGTTGCAGCGTCCGCCCGCGCAATCCGCCTCCGTCATGCATTCGTCGCTCGCGGTTTGACAGGTGAAGGGGCCGTAGCTGCTGCCGGAAGCGCAGAAGAATCCGTTACAGTCCGCGTCGGTACCGCATCCGGACGGCACGCACTGTCCGGTCCACTCGCCACAGGTGCAGATCGCGCCCGACTCGCAATCCTCGTCGCGCACGCAGCCGTATCGGCATTGGCCGACGTACCGACCGGACGGAGCTCCGCAGACGGACGGATTGGGATCGACCGGGTAACACCAACCCTCGGGGCGCTCGATACAATCGGCGTCCGACGTGCACCCGCTTTCGACGGCGCCGATCCCTTCGGCTCGTGGAAGCGCGGAGGGGCACTCGCCGCGCGCCACGCGATGGAGCCAGCCGCCGGCGCACCGGACGAGTCCCGTCGCGACGGGTACGTCGTGGACGTAGTCGACGACCGGCATCGGATCCGTACAGCGCTGAAAATCGAGATTTCTCGGCCCTCCACCGACTCCACCGGGCGCGCTACCCGCGGCGCCACCGACTCCGCCGGAGGCGCCACCCGTGCCCGCGGTACCGCCCGTCGCCGAAACCCCTGCGCTCCCCGCTTCGGAGCCGTCCGCTTCGTCCGAACGCTCCGAGGCGCCCCCACAATTCACGAGCGTCCCGATCCCGAGCGCCGAGAACACCGCCGTGTGCCACGCGGAGAGCCTCGCCCTGGTCATGGGCGAGCTTAGCTGCAAAAGCCGGCCTCCACCAACGACGCTGCTGCATCCCCGAAATGACCGGTCTTTCGGCGAGGGCCAGGGGCAGAAGCTGGCACGCCTTAGCCACCTCGGCGACGGCCGTGTCAGGCCGCGCGAGGCGCTACTTGTCCGTCAGCGCCGTAACACCCGGGAGGGCCTTACCCTCGAGGAACTCGAGCGAGGCTCCGCCGCCGGTCGACACGTGCGAGACCTTGCTCGCGACGCCGGCCTTCTTGACGGCCGATGCCGAGTCGCCGCCGCCGATGATGGTGGTCGCGCCGGCCGCGGTGGCTTTCGCGAGCGCCTCTGCGACCGCGATGGTTCCCTTCGCCGTCGCGTCGACCTCGAACACGCCGACGGGGCCGTTCCAGACGATGGTTTTCGCGTCGACGATGATCTTGGTAAAGGCGGCGACGGTCTCCGGCCCCACGTCGAGGGCTTCCCAATCCGCGGGGATGGCGTCCTTCGCCACCGTCTTCAGCGCGCCCACGGTGCGGCCCTTGAAGTCGAACTTGTCGGTGACGACGAAGTCCGTTCCGAACACCAGCTTGTCGCCCGCTTCCTTGAGCAGGCTCTTCGCCAGGTCGAGCTTGTCGTTCTCGACGATGGATTTGCCCGTTTCGATGCCCTGCGCCTTGAAAAAGGTGTAGGTCATGCCGCCGCCGATGAGGAGCTTGTCGACGCGCGGGAGCAGGTTCTTGATGACGTCGATTTTGCCGGAGACTTTCGAGCCGCCGATGATGGCGACGAATGGGCGCTTCGGGTTCTCGAGCGCTGCACCGAGGTAGTCGAGCTCCTTCTTCATCAGGTAGCCGGACGCAGCTTGCTTCACGTGCTTGGTGATGCCTTCGGTCGACGCGTGGGCGCGGTGGGCGCTGCCGAACGCATCGTTCACGTAGACGTCGGCGAGTGACGCGAGCTTTTTCGCGAAGTCGGAGTCGTTCTCTTCTTCGGCGGCGTGGAAACGGAGGTTCTCGAGCAATAGCACTCCGCCGGGGGCGAGCGCAGCGACCGCTTTCTCCGCGGCCGGGCCCACGCAGTCGTCGGCGAACGCGACCGGCGTGCCGAGCAGTGCCGCGAGCGCGTCGGCGACCGGACGCAGGCTCATGTCCGGCACGCGCTTACCGTCGGGGCGCCCGAGGTGAGACATGAGGATGAGCTTCGCGCCCTTGTCGCGCAGGTACTTGATGGTCGGCAGCGACTCCTTGAGACGCTTGTCGCTCTCCACCTTTCCGTCCTTGAGGGGGACGTTGAAGTCGACGCGCATGATGACGCGCTTGCCAGCGGTATCCAGATCCTCGACGAACAGCTTCTTTCCGGCGCTCATGGCCGCCTTTTACAAGCGTTTGTGATAAGGGGGAACCCCCCCGAGGAGACCCCATGCGCTCGTACGTGATTGCCGGAAACTGGAAGATGAACGCCGGAGCCAACGACGGCTGCGAGCTCGCGACGAACGTCGCGCGCGCGACCGAAGGCCTGACCAAAGCGACCGTCGTCGTTGCGCCGCCGTTCACGGCGCTCGCTGCCGTGAGCTCCGACCTCGCGGGAACGCACGTGCAGGTGGCCGCGCAGAACCTTTACCCGAAGGATAGCGGGGCCTACACGGGCGAGGTCAGCGCGTCGATGCTCGTCGCGGCGGGAGCCGTCTGGGTCATCCTCGGACACAGCGAGCGGCGCCAGTACTTCGCCGAAGCGGACGACTTCGTGCGCGAGAAGGTCGCCGCCGCCATGAAGGCCGGCCTCCGGCCCATCGCGTGCATCGGCGAAACGCTCGCCGAGCGCGAAGCGGGCAAGACGCTCGACGTCGTGTTCCGCCAGCTCGATGCGCTCACGGGTGAGCTCGCGAAGAAACCGGGCTTCGGCGTCATCGCTTACGAGCCCGTCTGGGCGATCGGCACGGGCAAAGTGGCCACGACCGAGCAGGCACAGGAAGTGCACGGCGCCATTCGCAAGCGACTTGCCACGGTGTCCGCGGAGCTCGCGAGCGAAACGTCCGTGCTCTACGGCGGCAGCGTGAAGGCCGACAACGCCGCGAGCCTGCTCGCCTGCCCCGACATCGACGGCGCGCTCGTGGGCGGCGCCTCGCTCGACGCGGCCGGTTTCGCGAAGATCGCGCAAGCCGTGCCGAGCTGAAGGCTCGCTCGAGCGGACGGCGTCAGCTTTCGCGTTTACGAGGCCTCGGCATGCCGAGATCCGTCAGCCGGTAGACGAGCGTGCGACGGGAAATGCCGAGGAGCTCGGCCGCGCGCGTCTGATTTCCGCCGCATTGCTCGAGCGCGCTGTGGATACGGCGCCGTTCGACCTCGGCGAGCTCCCGGAGCGCGGCGGCGCGCGCATCGTCGCCGTCCGCCGATGGCGGCCGGCTGGTCGGGCGCGCGCCCTGAAGGACTTTCGGCGGGAGGTGCTCGGGGAGCAACCTGTCCCCATCGGCGAGGACGTCGCCGCGCTCGAGCGCGTTGCGCAGCTCGCGAACGTTCCCCGGCCACGGGTACGCCCGCAAGAGCTCGAGCGTTTCCGGCGCGAGGTCGAGCGGTCGCGAGCGCCGGTTCTCCGCCCCGCTTCGCGCGAGGAACATGCGAGCGAGCGGTTCGATCTCGGTGGGGCGCTCCCGGAGAGGCGGAACCGTGAACGCGATGCCGTTCAGCCGATAGTAGAGATCCTCACGGAAGGTTCCCCTGGCGCACTCGGACTCGAGATCGAGGTTCGTCGCCGCGACGAATCGAACGTCCACCGCGGTCGGAGCTCGGCCACCCACGCGAAGAACGCGGCGCTCTTCGAGCACGCGCAGAAGCTTCGTTTGAATCGACGGCGGCAGCTCGCCCACTTCGTCGAGGAACACCGTTCCTCCGGACGCCGATTCCAGCAGCCCTGCCCGTGCTTGGAGCGCGCCGGTGAACGCTCCCTTCTCGTGGCCGAAGAGCTCGGCCTCGACCAACGACTCCGTGAGCGCCGCGCAGTTGAGCGCCAAGAAGGGGCCCGCCCGGCGCGGCGAGAGATTGTGGACGGCGCGAGCGAGGATTTCCTTGCCGACGCCATTTTCCCCGAGAATCAAGACGTTGATGCTGGAGCCCGCGGCGCGGAACGCCTGAGCGTGCAGCTCGCGCATGACCGGATCGACGACGACGACGCCTTCTGCGCTCGAGAACGCGGTCGGCCCCGGTCGTGGCGTGCGACGGCTTTCGATTTCGAGAGCTCGGCGCCCGCGGGCGCCGAGCTCCTCGACGCGCTTGAGGCGAGAGCGCACGGATTCGAGGAGCTCGCTCAGTGCGAACGGCTTGGTGAGGTAGTCGTCCGCGCCGAGATTCATGCCCGTGCGGACCTCGGAGCGCTCCGCTCTCGCGCTCAAGAAGATGAGCGGAATGTGCGTCGTGCTCGCGTGCTGCCGAAGAGCTTGAAGAACCTCGTAGCCGTCGACTCCGGGCATCGTGACATCGGAGACGACCACTGCCGGAACGCGGGCCTTGGCGAGAGCGATCCCGTCGCGTCCGTTGTCTGCCGCAATCGCCTCGAAGCCTTCCTCGACGAGCAGCTCGACGACGTTGTTGCGAATCGTCGAGTCGTCGTCGATGACGAGAATGCACTCTTTCACCGGGTCCTTACCTCCTCGAGCTGCGACGTCCGTCGCGGACCACGGGTCCCCCCGGAGTCGATCCGGGTTCCGTCTGGAGGACGCGGCGATTATTGCCATGACTCGCGGTCACTTTCATCACTCGCGAGGCTCGAGCAAATAGGTATTTATTGGCTGGGGGCTCGAGCCCGCGGGAGGGTCACGGCAAATTCGCTGCCTCGTCCGACGACGCTCTTCACGTCGATGGTACCACCCTGCGCGTCGAGCACGCGACGCACGATCGCGAGACCGAGCCCCGTCCCCTTCACGTCTCCGACGTTTCGGCCACGCTCGAAGCTTTGAAAAAGACGCGGTAGGTCCGCTTCCGGAATGCCGATGCCCGCGTCGCGAACGACGAAGCGGCACTCGCCGTCGTGGGCTTGTATCTCGAGGACGACCTCGCTGCCGCGCGGCGAGTACTTCACGGCGTTCTCGAGCAGATTCGAGAGCACGTGCGTCATCAAGCGTTCGTCGAGGCTCACGCGCGCATCCCCGGAAAAAATCAGGCGTATCGGGTGGCTGCCGTCGAAGGTCTGCTCGAGCGTTCCGATCAGCCGCCGGCACGTGGCTTCGAGATCGACGGGCTCCGCGCGCGAACGCAGCGCGCCAGCATCGGCTCGGCCGATGAGTAGAACGTCGTCGAGCATCTCGCTCATGCCGAGCGCCGACGTTCGTATGCGTTCGAGATGACTCAGCGTTCGCTCCCGGTCCCAGCCGGCTCCGTACGTGGCGAGCAGCTCGCTCGACGAAAGGATGGCGCTGAGGGGCGTGCGAAACTCGTGGGAAGTCATCGACACGAAACGCGTCTTCAGCTCACCGAGCTCGCGCTCCTTCTCGCGCTCGCGAGCGAGCGCCTCGTTCGCCTTCGTGAGCTCGAGTGTCGTTTTCGCGAGCGCGGCGTTCGTGCGTTTGACTCGGACAATCACGTCGGTGAGTCCCAAAATAACGATGAGAAACGCAAGACCGAACAGCGAGCGCTGCCGGATCGCCTCGTCGTCGAGCGCGTCGCGATACCCGGAGAAGTAGGCGCTCTCGAGCCGCGCCGCCGCGGCTCCTACGGGAGCCTCGAGAATGCGAGCGACCAACGAGTCGACGACGGGTTTGTGTTTCGCGATCAGTCGCGCGTGCTGCAGCGTCACCGCGAGATCGCGTCCCAGCGTCGCGTCGGCGATGGGGCGTTTCAAGGCCTCGAGCACGTCGATGTCGCGAGAGAGCCGGGCGTATGCCTCGCGATCGGGAGCAATGTCCAAGAGTAGCACCGTGCTCACGAGGCTCTGCGCCGCCGCCACGGCCTGATCGCCCGCAGCCCGCGCGCTCGCGCGCGCGACGACGACCGGCAAAAAGTGCAGCGAGTTGTGGAGGATGGCGTTGTGCTTCTTGAACTCTTCGATGAGCTCGTCCTTGCCGCGCACGGCTGCGTCCGCCGCTCGAACGGCCTCTCTGATCGCGTCGGTCGAACGGGTGCCCATGAAGGACGGCACCGCCTCGAGCGTTCGGCGCAGGCGCTTGAGCTCCCCGACGCGCTGCACGAGTCCGTCGTAGTGCGCTACGAGCCCGGAGCGAGCCCGCAGGACTTCCTCGTTGAGCGCGGGGTCGGCCGCCTTCAACGTTCGCAGGCTCCTACCGTATTCGCTCTCCGCGCGGTGGTCGACCGCGTTGCCGAGGGCGTACGTCAAGAGCGCCACGAAGCTCGCGACCGCCAGCGCGAGTGCATAGCGCAGCATTCGCAAGAGGCTCACAAGCGCTTCCCCCGATACTCACCCGTGAGCGACTCGAGGAAGCGGACGAGGAGCCGTACGTCCCCGGGCTCGAGCTCTAGACCGAGTTGGTAGGCGCCCATGATTCTCACGGCCGTGGGCAGGTCCGGAGCCGAGCCGTCGTGGAAGTAAGGCGCCGTCAGCGCGACGTTCCTGAGACTCGGCACGCGGAACACGTGACGATCCTCCTCTCGGCGTGTCACGTTGTAGCGACCCAGGTCGGCCTCACTCACCTCGGAACGATCCGCGAAGTAGTCGCGCATGACTCCGAAGCGCTCCACCATGTTGGCGCCGACGAGCACGCCCTGGTGGCACGTCACGCAGCCGTACGTCTTGAACAGCGCGTAGCCGCGCCGCGCGTCCCCGTCGAGCGCCCCGATCTCACCGCGTAGGTAGCGATCGAACGGCGAGTCCGGCGTGACGAGCGAGCGTTCGTACTCGAGCAGCGCCGCCCGGGCGTTCGCGAGCGTAACGCCGTCGTCGAACACGCTTTGGAAGCGCTCGACCCAGACCGGGTCCGCTCGCAAGCGGTCAGCGAGGCTAGCCCAGGTCGAGCCCATGATTTTCGGACTCGACACGAGCCAATCGAGGTGATCTTCGAGACTGTCGAAGCGAGCGTTCCAAGTCAGCTTGTAGAGCAGGCCGAGGTTGTACATGCTCGTCGAGTTCATCGCCGTTTGGGGGCGTCCCGGCAGCAACGAATGCGAGCGCGCGTCGGCCATGCCGCGATCCTCGAGGTGACAGTGCGAACAAGCGACCTTCCCGTCCCCGGAGACGATCGTGCTCTCGAACAGAGCCTCACCGAGCGCCGCAATGCGCGGCTTCGTTCCGAGCTCTCGGGGAAGCGGGGTGATGGGCTCGTCGCTCCGGGCGGGGGGCGGCGTTGCCTCCGAAGCTCTGGTTTCGGACGGAGCTTGGCACGCGAAACCGAGCACGGCGTTCGCGAGAGCCAAACAGCGAGCCACCACGGCGAGCCGAACCATCACCTCGAGCGTTGCTTCTACCGAATCGCGCGCGATTTCGAAAGTCTCGAGCCGCGCGCGTCCGACGAAGGAGCCTAGGGGGCAGCGGAAGTGTCGAGGAGCAGCGACGCCGGAACCGGCTCCCCCGTGAGCGCTCGTAGGAATTCCACGAGATCCGCGCGCTCGCCCGCGCTCAGTCCGAGCGGCACCATCTGGGGATCGCGACTTCCCGTGACGGGCGTGCCTCCACCCGCGTCGTAGAAGGCGATCACTCCTTCGAGCGTCGCGATCTGGCCCGAATGCATGTACGGCGCGGTTTCGGCGACGCCCCGGAGGCTCGGGGTGCGAAACGTACCGCGAGTCGATTCGGGCATCGGGCTCGTGAGGCCGGCGAGCCGCGCCTCGCCCACGGTCGGATTGTCGCTCAGCGTGGGGTGCGCGGAGTTGATCGCGGTGGTGGCGATCAGCGCCGCCCCGTCGCTGAAACGTCCCTGATCGACGTTCGCGGGAACACCCTGAGGGACGCCGAGGTTGTGAAACCCGTCGTCCGAGAAGTGCGAGTTCGAATGGCAGTTCACGCAGCCCGCCTTGCCCACGAAGACGGCCGCTCCCCGCGCGGCGGACTCGCTCATGGCGTCGCAATCGCCCGCTACCCAACGGTCGAACGGCGCGTTGCGGCTGACGAGCTGCCTCGTGTACGCCTGGAGCGCTTTTCCGAAGTTCACGAACACGCGCATCACGATGTCGCGATCGGCGGGCGCCATCGCTTCCCAGACGCCGGGTACCGTCGGGTTCGGCTTGCCCGACACGGGAAACCGCGTGGAGGTCGTCGTTCCGAGTTCGGCGTCGAGCGTGTGCGCGAACACGGCTTCGTACTCCGCCTTGTACTTCGCGGCGATGCGATGCGCGATGGCGAGACGCGTGCCGTTCATGATCACGGGACTCTCGGAGACCGGGATCGGAAGCTCCCACTGAGCGGAGAAGCGACCTGCCCAATTGGTCCAAACGTAGAACGAGCTGTTCACGAGGCCCGGAGCGTTGCGCGCGTGAACACCCGCTCCTCTCGAGACCTCGGGCGGCATCGAGCGATGATCCTCCATCGATTCGCCTAGGTGACAGCTCGAGCACGCGACTTTGCCGCTCTCTCCACTCATCCCGAGATCGCTCGCCATGCCGAGCGGCCCCGAAAACGCCTTGTCGAAGAAGAAGCGCTGGCCGAGCGCGCGCGCCCCCGCGTGGTCCGCGTAGGCGTTCGTCGGGTCGGGTGGAACCGCCGGCAGCGGGCCGAGCTGCTCAAGGAGCGTGCGTTCGGTCTCGCCGAGGGTGTCGATGCCGCACGTATCCGCGCCGCCGCCGCCTCCGTCGCCGCCCGCGCCGGCACCACCGGAGTCGGAGCCACCCTCCCCCGTGCCCGCGTGGCCACCCGTGGCCGCGCCCGCCGCGCCCGACGAGCCACCCCTGCCCGCGCCGCCGCCCCTCCCTCCGGTCGCGGCGCCCGACGAGCCGCCGCCGCC
>DASUTR010000285.1:0-3095 GCA_036374535.1 Polyangiaceae bacterium | reverse complement strand
CCGGTCGTTCGTGCCGGATGATCTACCCAACACCGAAGTGAACGGGGAAGGAGGACTGACGCTCACGGCGTTCACTCTCGTCGCCGGCGCGACGGGGCCGGAGTTCTACGCCGCCGTACGAAACGACGGCGAGACGCCGGCGTGTGAAGCGGGCATGCGCATCGACTTCTTCGACGAGGCCGGCGGGCTCGTGACTACCGCCGCAAGCGCGCTCCTGAGCGGGCGTCTGTATCGAATCGACGACGGCAGCGGTACCGTCATCACCTGCGTTCCGCCGGGCGAGGTCGCCATGACTGCGTCGACGGATCTGCCCGAATCCATGGTGATCGACGAGCTCGGACGGCTCGAGCATCAGTTTCCGGCCTTTCAGCTGGACGTCGTGCCCATCGAGGGACTCACGGTGTCGGACGTGCAGCCGCACACGGCGACCGGCGGCACGGCGTTCACGGGCACCGTGACGAACGGGCTCGACGTGGCTGCGAGCAATCCCAAGGTCAGCGTCTTTCCGCTCAACCGCGTGGGACGTCCCCTCGGTGTCGCGACGAGCAGCGCCGTGCTCGACGTGGCACCGGCCGGTACGTGGCCGTTCGAAACGACGACGGTCGGCGAGCCCGGCGTCGACGCCGCCGCTTATCCCACTGCTTCGATCACGCCATGACGCAGAAGCGGTGGGGCAAGAGCCCCACCGCTTCCGGCGCACCGGTGCTGCCCTCCGCCTAAGTTCCGCGAAGTTCCGCGTACTCGCCCGGATTGGCGATGGCGGCGGGGCTCGGCCCGGCGCCTTTGAAGAGCTTCGTGTCGTCGTACTTGCCGAACTTCGTCACCGGCGCCGTGCCGCCCTTTGCCGGATATCCGTCCGCACCCGCCTTCACGCCGATGGCGTTCATGAGGTTGCAGAAATACTTGTTGATCGGCTGCGTAGCGACGTTCGCCGGCGTACCGACGCCGTCGAGGTTCGTGGATTCCCCGTTCGCGCAATCCTCCTCGCTGTGCCCGCGCGTCATGGTGGCGCTGGCCCCCTCGACGTTGATGGCTTGACCCGTCTTGAAGTAGCCGCCGCAGCTGCCCGCCTGCAAGATGGGCATGTTGTTGAGGTTGTGGCTGTTGCCGTCCGAAAGCTCGTTGAACCAGACGGTCGCGGTGTTGTCGAGGAGCTTCACGTCGCCTTCGGCGAAGCTGTCGAGCTGTTTGACGAGGTAGGCGAATTGCTGTGCGTACCAATCGTCGATGACGGCGATCATTTCGAGCACGCCGTCGAGACACGCGCCGCCCATGAACGCCGTACCGATGCGGTGCGAGATACCGTGCGAATCCTTGTTGATTGCCGCGCCGTTCGCCTGGAGGAAGCTGAACGTGTAGGTTCCGGGGAACTTCGCGAAGATCACACGGTTCGCGTCGCAAATCGCCGACAGGACCGCGAGGTTCAACATGATGGGCGTCACGGTCTGCAGGTTGTTGCCGGCCGAGCGGATGGCCTGATCGGTCAAGCCGAGCCCCATCGCCGTCGTCGCGTTGCACTGCGCCGAGACGGTTCCGCCCGTGTAGTGGAGAAGCTCGGTCCAATCGTCGAGCTTCTTCTGATCGGACATGCTCATCGGAACGCGCTTCAACGAGGCGAGGTCGTCGCGCACCATGTCGATGACGCTACGACCGCGAACGACCTTGTACGTGTCCGGGTTCATGCTGCCCGAGCCGAACAGACCCGTGAGGCTGTTGAAGATGGCCGACGGTGTGCCGTAACCCGGGAACACCTCGCCCGCCTGGCTCCACGAGATCACGTCCTGCGTTTGCGTATTCGAGCCGCGCACGCCGCCGATCTGCATGAACAGGGGCGCCCCGCCGTTCGGATTCACCTGTTCGGCGCAAATGTGGTCGAGCGAGCGACCCGTCGGTCGCGCGTTGAATTTGCCGTCGTCCGGCGTGACGGGGTGGCACGTGAAGTACGAGCCGCAAACCTGCGTGTGCGGGTCCGTCGTCTGGCCGTGGGTTCCCTGGAAGCTCCACTCGTTCATGGCGCGAATGCCGCGCGGCATCAAAAGCTTCGGAGCATAGGGCGCGAGGTGCTTGAGCGTCGTCGACATGTAGTCGGCGGCGGTGAGCTCACCGTGGGATTTCGTCGGAAACCACCGGTTCGTGAGGCAGCCGTAATGCGTAAACATCACGATCAGCCGCTTCGGAGTCGTCATGGGGACCGAGGCGGACTTCGCCTCGCGCTCGGCGACGGAGCTCAAGAACGGTGCAGCCACGACGGCGCCGCCCAGGCCGCGGAGGAAACGTCGTCGGTTCAACGGATTCGTGCTCATGGTCGGAGTTCCCTTCAGTTCCCAACGGTTCGCAGACGGAAGGAATCTGCTTGGGTGAGGTCGGCAAGGACGTTGAGGATGGTGTAGCCATCCTGGGACAGCTTGGTATCGAGCTCGTTGACGAGGCAGGCGTCGTTGTCGTTCGGAACGCGGTTCGTCGCGAACGTGACCCATTTCTCGGCGTAGCGGCGCTTGGCGTCGGGTCCGAGGCTGATCTCGTTCATGAGCTCCATCGGAGTGGAGATCGTCTTGGTGACGCCGTTGAGCTCGATCTCTACCGTCGAGTCGATCGGGCCGCCGAGCTGATCGACCGTCTGGATGCTGCCGATCGAATCGAACCCTTCGAGCACGAAGCCCCAGGGATTGATGGCCGTCGCGTGACAGCCCGCGCACATGTCGCCGGCCGTCAGCGCTTCCATGACCTGGCGGTTCGTCGTGTAGTCGCCCGGAGGAACGGGCGTCTCGGCGGCTCCGGGCGGCGGATCGTCGATGTGCACGCCGAGAACGTTCTTCGAGATGTACGCGCCGCGGAGGATGGGGCTCGTCATCCCACCGGCCGAGAAGGACGCCAGGAATCCGACGCGGGTCAAGAAGCCGGGGCGCTGATTCGCGTCGAGCTCCACGCGCGTGACGTCCGCGCCGTAGGCGGCGGCGTCGAGGCCGTAGATCGGCGCGGTGTCGCGATTGACGTAGGCGACCCTGCTGAGGAAGATGTCCTTGAAACTGCCGCCCTGGAACGCGACCTCTTCGAAGAAGCGGTCGATCTCCGTCATCATGGCCGCGCGCACTCCG
>DASUTR010000284.1:0-5339 GCA_036374535.1 Polyangiaceae bacterium | reverse complement strand
CGTCGGCAAGCTCCGCGACTACGTGAAGGCGCATCCCGGCGAGCGTATCGAGCAGATCGCCAAGGGAATGGGCGTTTCGACGCGGGAATTGAACCTGCCCGCGAAGAAGCTCTTGTCCCAAAAGCTGCTGAAAACTCGTGGTGAGAAGCGCGCCACGAAGTACTTCCCGAAGTAAGCCGCGCTCAGAACCGACCGCGAACGACGAGCGTCGCGCCACCGCGGGTGTGCGCGACGCTTGCGGTCGTCGCGGTGCCCGTCGCCGGCCAGAACGCCCACGTGAGCAGCGTCGCTGCAGCGCCGGCGCCTGCCGTAACGAATCCAATCGTTGCAAAACGCGTCGCGCGTTCATGGTCGTCGATCGCCATCTGGAGATCGACGCATGCCGGCGGCGCGTCACTCGAGCGGCAGCTGCTGGATCCATTTTCCGCGGCCTCGTCCACCGCGAGCTGTGCGCTCGTGACGCGATCACTCGCAGACGCGGCTGCAAGCGAATAGCCGATGCCGGCCGCGAGACCGGCCACTGTCACGGTGCCTTCCGCGATCAAAACGATCTCGCGAGTACCGAAACCGGGCTTCCCGGTCTCTGATTGGGACTCGGCCGCGGGCTTTTTCGCAGGAGAGTTTCGGCCGGGTTGAGGCGCGAGCGAGACTTCGAGCGACTGAGTTTGGCCGGCAACGAGCGTGATTTCCATCTCGAAATCACGGCGTCCTGGAGCGCGAGCGACGATTCGGTGGCGGCCCGGATTGAGCAAGACGGGCTCTCGAAACGGATCGGGCAGCAGCGTTCCGTCGACTTCCAGGGTGGCGCCCGGCGCGTCGCTCGGCAGCGTGACCGCGAGCCGAGACACGCGCGCGAGCACCCGAGCGCGAGCCGCCCCGAGGAGCTCTTCGACGTCCGGCGCCGCGGCGCCTGCGCGAATCAGCTCTTCGGCGCGACCGTAGTGGCGCGCCGCGAGCAGGAGCTCACCGAGCTGTTCCGCGCAGTGCGCGCGGTGAAAGTGGAGGCCCGGTGTTTCCTTGATGGCGAGCGCGGCGTCGAGCTTGGCGCCGGCGTCTCTCCACGCACCATGACCCTCGAGCGTCGTTGCTTCCTGAAACAGCCGGCGCGCGGTGGCGACGTCGGCGGGAGAAGGCTCGGCGGCTTCTGCGAAAGTAGCGAAAAGAAACGGCAGCGCTCCCGCCAGCGCCACGCGCGCCCCCAGCATCAGCGCACGCATACCGCACCTACTCGAGCCACGGATCCTTGCGCTTCTTCGTGGATTCTCGAGCACGGGGCGCCTTTTGCGGCGGGCTCGAGGAAGCGTCGAGGACGGGCGTCGTCGAAGTCGGGGCCCCACTGCCGGAGGGCTCGGAGAGCTCGGAGGGCTCGGAGGCGGGCCCGAGGGGTTCGACCGTCGAGCTCGTAGCCGCCGGCGAAGACGCCGACGAACGCTGGGCGGGAGCGCTGGCCGGTGCGGAAACCTCCGACGAATCTCGGAGCACGAGCCAGAGAGCGGCAGCCGCGAGGCCGAGCCCGGCAACGCCTCCGGCGAGCCACGGGAGAGCGCTTGCCTTCGGAGGGCGCGGCGGGCTGACGAGCCGGCGTTCCGTGAGCGCGCGCCGGGGATCGGCCAGATCCGACAGCCGGATCGATTTGAGGTCCACCGTGCGGTGCTGAGAAACCTCCGGGAGCGGGCGCGGAGGAGCGTACACGCCGATCACCTCCGGCACCGTGTCGCCTCCGAGAGCCGGCCCCTTCATGTCCCGGACGGTCGCGGCGTTCCGGTCCTTGTCGCTGCCGTCGCTGGAGTCGTCCGCCATGGCATTCCAGTCCGAGGCGAAACCCCCGGACGAGCCAATGAATGCTCGCAACCGTCATGGTGCGTCAAGTGTCGGCACGCGGGTGGCGCGAGTTTCGCTTCGCCGACAATCTTTTCTAGCGGGTCGGCGGCGTCAGGGCGGCAAGACGAGCTTCTGTCCGACCGAGACCCGCCGGGCGGTCATGCGATTGACCTCGAGCAGACGGTCCTGACTGACGCCGAACCGGCGCGCGACCTTCGCGAACGTATCGCCGGGCTTGACCACGTAGAGCTTCGGACGGCGCGCCCGCTTGTCGCTCACGCGGAGCTCGTCGCCTGGACGAATGGGAGCGTCGGGATCGAGCCCGTTCAATTTCACGAGCGCGTCGAGATCGAGACCGTTGCGGCGCGCGATGTGCGTCAGCGTGTCGCCCTTTTCGACCACGTGACGAACGGGAATTTTCACTCCGCGCGACGCCTGCGGAGCATCGGGCGGCTGTACCTCGACGACGGCGCGCGATGACGGCGTAAGCAGGCGCCGGACGACGCGGCCGGCGAGCGCCGGCGAAACATCGGAGGGCGCCTGGCCCTGCGCCTCGTGTGCGCGCGCCTGGTCGGCGGCATTCTCGACGACGGCGAACGGTGCGGCGTGCGCTTCGAACACGGCGAGCGTCTCGAGGACCACGAGCTCGAGGTCCTTCGTCGCCGATCGCTTCGATCCGGAGACCGCGACGCCGAACCACGCGTTCGCGTCGCGGCGCTCGAACCAGACACGCACGGTGTCGGCCTTGCCGCTACGAACCAGGCGCGCAACGAGCCAACCGTCGTCGCCGCCGAGCGTGCTCGCCACGGCCTCGAGCGCCGCGGCGTCGCTCGGCGCAAGGCCCGGAAGAGACCAGGCGACGTAGAGCTCGAACCCGCGAAAGCCGCGGCTCTCGAGCGCGAGGTAGCGCGGGCTCGTCGGGCGCGGCGCGTTCGGCGTCACGCCCGCGGTGAGAAGGGCCCAAAGGCGGTCCTGCGGCGAGTCGCCGGCCGGAGCCGTTGCGCCACGAACGACCGGCGAAGGACCCTGATGGAGCGGAGGAGCGCCTAAAACCAGGGAAATGAGCAGGGCACCGAGGGAAACGCTCACGGTCTTCCCGCGTTATCACGGACCACGATAACGACCTCATTTCCGGCTAAATGAGCACCGAAAGCTGGCCCCAGCGGAAGATCTGTGGCAGCCCGGGGGCCCGAGGTTTTGCCATGCCGGGCCGTCTCAGCCGCACCCTGATGCTCGTCGGCGCGCTCTTTCTGGCGCCTGCCACGGCGTTCGCGGCCGGTCCGGACCGTGCCCGCACGCACACCGTGTACGCTGGACAGCGGCTCGGTTCGATCGCCAAGCGCTACAACGTGTCGATCGACGCGCTCTGTCACGCGAACGGCATTCGCGAGCGGGATCCGATCCGTCCGGGGCAAAAGCTCGTCATCCCCGCACCGGGCGACAAAGACGGCAGCCAGGCCCGCGCGGACCGACTCGCCAAAGAGGGCAAGACCGAGCGCTCGGCGGCCTCGAGCAAGGTCTCGACGACGAAGCCCGGCACCTCGTGGAGCCATTACCAAAGACAGCCCGCGCGCAAGGGCTACGTCGAGATCATTACGCACACGAAGCGCTGGCGCGGCCTCGTCCTCGATTCGAAAGGGCGTATTCGTCCGACGGCGCGAAAGTCCATCACGTCGCTCCTCGACGCGTCCGAGCCGCGTCCGAAGATTCCGGACGGTCTCATCCGTTTGATGGTGCGCGTCAGCGACACGTTCGGCGGGCGACCGCTCCGCGTCGTGAGCGGCTTCCGCACCACCTCGTACTTCCGCGATTCTCGCCATCGCACGAGCGAAGCCGTGGACTTCAGCGTCGTCGGCGTACCGAACGCCGCCGTGCGCGACTACCTCGTCACGCTGGGAAAGGTCGGCGTCGGCTACTATCCGAATTCGTCGTTCCTCCACCTCGACGTGAGGACGAAGTACACCTACTGGGTGGACTACGCCGGTCCCGGGGAGGCCCCGCGCAGGACCGTGCAGCGACCGGCGGCGGAACCGATCCATCACGACGACCGCGCCGAAGAAGAAGCCGAAGGCGGCGGCTCGCCGGAAGGCACGCCCGAGGAAGGCGAAGGGGCACTGCCGGCCACGCCCCCGCTCAGCGCGACCTCGCCCGACGAGAACCGAACGGGAAGCTTGCCCACGAGACCCGCGTCCGCTCCGTGAGCTCGTGACGGGCGTTTCGGAACCGGTGCCGGGCCGCGCCGCGGCGCTCCGGCACGTCGACTTTCGTCGCTATCAGACGGCGCGCTTCGCGTCGCTCATCGGAACGCAAATGCAGAGCGTCGCGGTGGGCTGGCAGATCTACACGCTCACGGGCCGCCCGCTCGATCTCGGCTTGGTAGGTCTCGCCCAATTTCTTCCGGCGATCGCGCTCTGGCCCGTCACGGGCCTCGTCGCCGATCGCCTGGAGCGCCGCGCCGTGCTCGCGACGTGCCACGCGCTGCTAGGGATTTGCGCCGTGCTCCTGTTCCTGCTCGCGCGTATGCCCGACCCGAGCCTCGCGGGCATCTATTCGGTGCTTACCGTCGTCGGCGCCGCGCGCGCGTTCGGCGGACCCGCGGGGCACTCCCTGTCGCCGAACCTCGTGCCGCGCGCCGAGCTCCCGAACGCCATCGCGTGGGGCTCGATGATTTTCCACCTCTCGTTCGCGCTCGGCCCCGCCCTCGGCGGCCTCGTGTACGACGCGTCGAGCGCCGAGACCGTCTTCGTCCTTCACGCCGCGCTCGAAGTCGCGAGCGTCGCGCTCTTGCTCTCGCTCGGCAAGAGGAGCCGCGGCGACGCCACCCAGGAAGGCGCGATGGCAGAGGTCGTGGCAGGGCTTCGTTACGTCTTCCAGCGCAAGATCCTCCTCGGGGCGATCTCGCTCGATCTGTTCGCGGTGCTCCTCGGCGGTGCCATGGCGCTCCTGCCCATCTTCGCCAGGGACATCCTGCACGCGGGCCCCACGGGGCTCGGCCTGCTCCGCAGCGCGCCCGCGCTCGGCGCCGCAGCCACGGCGCTCTGGCTCGCGGCGCGCCCCCTCGTTCGGCGCACGGGCGTCGTCATGTTCGCGAGCGTCTTCGTCTTCGGTCTCGCGACGATCGTCTTCGCGCTTTCGCGGAGCTTGGAGCTCTCGATGCTGGCCCTCGCCGTAGCCGGAGCCTCGGACATGGTGAGCGTGTACGTGCGGCACTCGCTCGTTCAGCTCGAGACGCCCGACGCGATGCGCGGCCGCGTCGCCGCCGTGAATCTCGTGTTCATCGGCGCCTCGAACGAGCTCGGCGAATTCGAATCCGGGGTGACCGCCGCCTGGCTCGGCACGGTACGCGCGGCGGTGCTCGGCGGAGTCGGCACGTGCGTCGTGGTCGTGCTCTGGGCCCTCGGCTTTCCCGAGCTCCGCAGGGTCGACCGCTTGGATCCCAGTACCCGCGATCGAGAGTAGACTCCGCAGCGTGACACTCCCCTCACTCTCGGCGGGCGCGCTCTTCGGCGCGCACTGGA
>DASUTR010000283.1:0-3877 GCA_036374535.1 Polyangiaceae bacterium | reverse complement strand
CTCAAGGCGTCGAGCCGCTCACGCTCTACGCCGGCTTGAAGGGCGGATACATCAACGAGAAGCTCTCGTTCACCGCGGCCGGTCAGGTGCGCGCCGCCGAAGGCAACCCGTACAACGTCTACATGCGGCTCATGGGCCTCGTCCCGCCGGGCGGTACGGGCGGCACCGGTGGAACCAGCGGAACGGCCAACCAGCTCGTGCTCCAGCGCAAGAGCGTCAACGATCTCGTTCGAGCCGAGATGCAAGCGCTCCTCGGGCGCACGGACCTCAGCGCCGCCGACCGGCAGCGGCTGGATCAGCATTTCCAGAGCATCCGCGACATGGAAAACACCATGACGGGGATGGGCCTTCAGTGCAGCGCCGACGGTCTCAACGTCCAAGCGCTCCAGGCCATGAACACCGGCAGCGCCTTCCGACAGGACGGGCAGCAAGAGGAAGTCGCCAAGCTCCACTCGGAGCTCGTGGCTTTCGCTTTCTCGTGCAACCTCACGCGCGTCGCCACCCTCCAGATCGGCGACGGTACGGACGCCACGCGCTACACGATCAACGGACAGAAGGTCGAGCGCTTCCACTGGATCAGCCATCGCATCCAGAGCGACGGCACTTCGGGCGCTGCGATTCCGCAGGCGGTCGAGTGGCACACGGCGATCGACCGCATCCGCATGGAGACGTTCAAGCACATGCTCACCAAGTGGTCGAGTTACAACACGGCGGGCGGCCCGCTGCTCGATCGCTCGTTCGCGATGTGGACCAGCCACGTCGCCTCGGGTCCGGCGCACAGCTTCAACAACCTTCCCATCGTGATCGCGGGAAGCGCCGGCGGTTACCTCAAGCAGGGCCAGTTCGTGAACGCCGGAAACGTCGGGAACAACCGGCTTTACAACACCCTCGCCTCCGCGGTGGGTGTGCGCAAGGCGACCGGCGGCGTGACGGATTTCGGCGGAAGCGGCCTCACGGGCGGCATCATCACTGCGATGAAAGCCTGATAGACCTTGGCCCGATGGGCCTTCCGCAAGGGGTCTGCCGCTCCCCCGAGGAGCGCAACGTTCCAGGGCTTTCGAGCAACTTTCGCTCGAGAAGCCGGGCACGGACGCTCGGAAAGGGTAGCCTCGGCGAGTGAGGCGCGCGTTCGGTTGTCTTGACGTCGTCGGCGTCGTGGCCGTGGTTCTCGGGAGCGCCTGCAGCCCGGAGCTCGTCGTCGGCAAAGTGACGGTCGAGCAGAAGAACGAGGCCTGCGTGCAGGAGCAGGGAGAAGGGGGCGGGCCGGGCGTCGAGGAGAAGGTGGTCACCGCGCCGTGGTCCACGGGGTTCGAGAGCGGCTTCAGCGACTATTACGAATCGGGGGGCGTTTGCTACGTGAACGGACAAGCCTCGTGCGGAACCGTCGCGAGCCCGGTGTTCGACGGGAAGAAAGCCGCCGCCTTCGCGATCACGGCGAACGTTCCCGGCAGTCCGAGCCAGACCCGGTGCTTTCTTCAGGGCGCCTTTCCGGAAGACGCCGTTTACGGGGCTCGGTTCTTCATCCCCGAAAGGGTGGAGGTCGTCGGTTACTGGAACCTCATGTACGTCCAGGGCGCCGCCGTTCGGCCCGACTTGGCTGGACTTTGGGACATCTCGCTGCGCAACAGGCCGGACGGTAACCTCGAGCTGTTCGTCCTTGCTCGCGGCTTCCCCGCGCCGCCCCCGAATCCGTCCATTCCCGTACCGATTGGCGAGTGGTTTCGGGTCGAGTTTCGCCTCAAGCGCGCGAAGGACGAAACGGGCGCGATCGCCCTCTACCAGGACGGCGTGCCGCTCCTCGAAGCCACGGGGATCGTCACCGATCGCTTCGATCTTCACGAGTGGTACGTCGGAACCTGGGGCGACAACCTCATGCCGCCGGGCTCGACCATCTACGTGGACGACGTGACGATCCGCGCGGGCGTCGGCCAGTAGTTCGTCGGGCGCTGGCGCGCAACGAGGTTTCGAGCGCTACGGCGACAGGGTGACGGAGCGCGCGTCGAGCGCCATCTCGTAGTACCCGTGGCCGTCCCACGCGAGGGCGGCGCCGTTCTGCTTCAGCGTTCCGCCGTCGACCTTCACGCGAAGGTAGCGACCCGTCGGAAAGTCCTCCGGAAGCGTCCACGTCCAGGTTCTGTCGCTGCCCGACGTGCTCACGGTGGCTTGCGAGAAGGACTTCTGCCCGAGCCAGTACGCGCCGACGCTCACGAGCGTGTCGAGCCACATGTCGCCGAGCCCCTTGGCGTACTCGACGCTTTCGATGAACGCGTCGAGCGGCACGGGTTGGTAAGCGCCGTCGGTGCCGCCCTGAAAGCCGTGAATACACATCGTGCGCCAGCCGCCCGCGGTGCGCGCCTGGTCCACTTGCGTGTTGAACGCGCTCGCGCCGGCGCCGGTCGGCGGAATGTACGAAGGAAGGGTGAAGGGGTCGCTGTTGCCGTTCGGCGCGATCACCGCGTTTGCCACGCCGCGGTTGATGAAATAGAGCCCGCGCGCGAGCGTGGTGTAGATGGCGGCGCCGTTCGGTGCCGCCATGGTCCAGGGGCGTACGCCGAAGCGTTGCTGGATGAACGCCGTCCCGGCTTCGATGTCTTCGACGGTGCCGTTGCTCGAATGGCTTTGCGTGTGGTTCGCGAGTTCGTGTCCGTCGCGAAGAGCGGTCGCCCATATCGCGTTTTGCGATTCGCTCTTACCGGTCCATAGAAAGAACGTGAACTTTACGCCCGTCCCGTTCAGCCGCGCGTAGTTCTGGATTTGCGACGAGTTCGAGTCGTCGAACGTGTACGAAACAGCGCCCTTGAAGCCGGCCCAGGTCACGACGGTGACGCTCGACGGCGTTCCCGATGGTTTCGGAACGTTCGAATCACCCGGTGGGATCGGTAAGCCCGACTTCCCCGGATTCGGCGTGCCCGCCGCGCCGCCCATTGCAGCGCCCCCGCCGCTCATCGCCGCGCCGCCCGTGCCGCCGAGCGGAGGCGCGCCGCCCATCGAACCGCCGCTACCGCCGGCGTCAGAGCCTCCGATGGAGCCGCCGTTGCCGCCTGCGGTCGTGCCGGCGGTTCCGCCCGTTGGCGCGCCACCGCTACCACTCGCGCTTGCGCCTGCGCCCGCTCCGGCACCAGCACCGCCCGCGGGCAGCGTGCCCCCCGTGGACGTCGAACCACCCGTCGCACCACCCGAGACGCCGCCGGTGTTCGGTGTGCCGCCCGTCGTGATGCCGGCGCCGCTCGTCCCGCCCGCTCCACCGCCCCCGCCCCCGTCGGGCGGTGGAGTTTGGGAGCATCCTGCGACGCCGAGCAGCAGGAGGGCTACGAGCACGCTGGCTCTTCTCGTGCGCCGCAACGTCATGGTCGCTCGGCTTGGCTGCAGCGCTTCAGGCATGGGTCAGACGTCGCTCGTACGTTCGCGCGGTCGTTTCGTCGCGGAGAAGTAGTTAATGGATGCGTTCGGCGCCGATACCTGATCCGGTCTTTGCGCAGCACGCTTTTGCGTCGAGCCGAAGACCGAGCGTCATGCCGGCGCGCGAGTACGACGATATTTCCGCGTATAAAAAGAATTGCGACGAGAGCGTGATTCGCGAGGCCCCGCGAAGAAAAGCGAACCACTTGGACCCCTTCGAGAGTGTGTCGTGCAAGGAGACTCATGCGCCGAGCGACCCTCGTGTCACGGACCTCGCCGGGATGGCTGAGCGCTCTTTTCGTCCTCGCCGGAGCCTGCGAAACACAGCTCGGCGGTCCTGAGGGGGCCCACGACCCCGACGGCCCGAGCTCCGGGAGCTCAGGCAGCTCGGGGAGCGGAGGAACCAGCGCGAACGGCGGCAGCAGCGGGACCAGCGGTGCCGCGGGCAGCGGCGCCGGTGGGGGTATCACCGGCGGCG
>DASUTR010000282.1:0-9295 GCA_036374535.1 Polyangiaceae bacterium | reverse complement strand
ACGACTATCAGGCGTGCTTCGCGAGCAGCGATTGCTTACTGTACGTCTCGTGCGGCGCCGGTTGCGGCGCCGACTCGGTCTGCATCCAAGCGTGCGGTGACGAGTATCCCGAGGGTGAATCGCTCTTCGGCGACTTCTCGACCTGCGGCGACATCCTTTGCGCCGACATCTGCGAGGGATAATCGATGCGGCGCCTGACTCTTTCGCGATACGCACGTCTGGCGACGACGGCGCTGTTCGCGCTCGCCGCCTGCGTCTCGATCGACGATCGCAAGCTCACCGAGCACGGCGGAGAAGACGACGATAGCGGCGGGACGTCGGGCAGTGCCACGGGCGGCAGCTCCGGACGGGGCGGTAGCTCCGGACGGGGCGGTAGCTCCGGACGGGGCGGCAGCTCGACGGGCGGCAGCTCGACCACGGGCGGCAGCTCGACGGGCGGCAGCTCGACGACGGGCGGCAGCGGCGGTTTCGCCGACGTCGAGGACTGCGACGGCGATCCGCTCGAGGTGGACGAAGCGGTCGTTCGGGCGTGCTTGCTGCAGGTCGGGTGCAATCCGTTCGTACCGAGCACGAGCCTGTCGTTCTGCATCACGAATCAGCGGCTGCGCACCTTCAGCCAAGACGACTGCGGCACCGGCGCGACGAGCTGCGACGATTACCTCGCTTGCCGCGGCCAGGGCTACTACGACGGCGCCGACTGCACGAGCGGCGAGCCCGTCTACTGCGAGAACGAAACGCTCGGCGTCTCGTGCGCGCGCTACCCGTACGCCATCGATTGCGAGAAATTCGGCGGCGTGTGCGCGACCTATACCGACAGCGCCGGGTCCGAGCGCGTCTGGTGCCGCATCCCGGAACTCGACGGCTGTACCGAGACGTCCGACACGGAACAGTGCAGCGAGAGCGGCGTGTCGTACCAGTGCATCGACGGGACGGCTTTCGGCAACGATTGCCCGCTGCTCGGCTCCGAGTGCCGCGACGGGTCGTGCTACTACGTGCTCCCCGCGTGCACGACACCCGGCGCCAGCTGCGGCACCACGTCGCGCCTCGACCTCTGCTACGACTCCATGGACGTCGCGCGCTACGAATGCGCCGGCGGGCTCGGCTGCGAAGAGACGGCGACGAACGCCGGCTGCGTTGCGCCCGGCTGCGCTCCGGACGAATCGTGCGCCGAATCGTGCTCGGGAACGGAGCTCACCTTCTGTTACGGCGGCGTGCCCGTGACGCTCGATTGTGCGGACTATGGCTTCCGGCGCTGCCTCGAATCCACGCCCTCGGGGGGCGGCGATCCCTTCGCGTACTGTGCGTTCCCCGAAAGCGCCGTCGATCGTGCGTGCGAGGTCGAGGACACGGACAACACCTGTGGCTCGTGCGCCAAGATGGAATGCTGCGCGGCGTGGACCGCCTGCCTCGATAACCCCGATTGCACCGGGTACATCAACTGCGCGAGCGAGTGCGCCGGGGTCTCGACCTGCGTCGAAGCGTGCGCCGACGAATACCCGCTCGGCACCGCAAGCTACGACGCGTTCTTCGCCTGCCGCGAAATCGCGTGCAGCTGCTGAACGCGCCGAGCGCCGGAAAGCCTCAGGTTCGGCCGAGCCCGAGCTCCCGGCCGAGCGCCTCGAGCTCACGCTCGAAGCCCCCCGACAGAATCGGAAAGCGGTACCACGTCTTCGGATCCAGGCTTTCGTCGTCGACGTGGAAGCTCGGAGCGTAGCGCTCGCGCTTCCATTGGTTTCTTGCGAACAGACGAAAGAACCGCGCGAGCCACGTGTAAAGCCGCTCGTCGTCGTAGTGGGCGAATTCGCGCTTGATGACGTCGAAGATCTCGCGCGGCGAGCGCTTGTCGCGAATCGCCGCCCGCTCGATTACGTCGAGCAGGTCGTACGGCATGAGGTCGGCCTCATCGGTCTGGCCCGCCTCGGGCGGCCGGAGCTCGGCCGTCGGTGCCTGCACGTTGACGAGCGCGAGCGCCGGCAGCGGCCCGAGGCCCGCGGGGCCCTCGCGCTCGAGCCAGCGCAGGACGGCGCGCACGAAGTTCTTGTCGACGCCGGCGATCGGACTGAGGCCGCCCGCCGTGTCGCCGTCCATCGTGGCGTAACCGACGGCCGCTTCGGAGCGATTGCTCGTCGCGAGGAGAAGGGCCGAGCGGACGTTCGCGAAGAGCCAGACGCTCGGCGCGCGCGCGCGCGCCTGGACGTTCTGGAGCGCGATGTCGTCGGTCGCGAACGAGAGCTCGCGACCGAGGGAGGCCTCGACTTTTTCGACGTACGCCTCGACGATGGGCTCGACGTCGAGCTCGAAATGCGTCGCGCCGAGCGCCTCGGCGACGCCTCGAGCGGCGAGACGCGTCGTCTGCGAGCTATTTTTCGTGGATTGGTAGACGGTGGTGAGCAGCCGGCCGACGAGCACGCACTCGTCCTCGGTGCTCGCGAGCTCCGGCGCGTACGGCAGCTTTTCGGCGAGCGCGCGCGGTCCGAGCTCGGCGAGCGCGAGCCTCGCCATGGCAAAGACGAGATAAGCGACGAGCGACGAATCGGCGCCGCCGCTCAGCGACACGACGAAGCCGCGCGTGCGACTCTTTCGCATGTAGTCGAAGAGGGCGAGCGACAACGCGCGGACGAGCTCCTCCTCTTTGAGGTGCGCCGAACGCTCCCACGCTTCAGTGCGCAGGCTCGGCGCTTCGGCCGTCGCGCTCGGCGGGCGAAACGCCGCGACGACGCGCTCCGGCTCCGCGTCGCCCGGTTCGGGTTCGTAGCTCGAGAGCGAAGCTCGAGCGCCGCCGCCGAGCGACAGATCGACGCTCGCCGTCGCGAGCTCGACGTCGCGAAACGAGAAGCGCCGCACCTGCGCGACGACGGCGCCCGCCTGCGCGATGAGCGCGTGTCCGTCGTAGACGGCGCGGCCCGCCTCGTTGCCGAGCAGATTCGCGTACATGTAGACGACGCCGAACGCGCGCGAGCCCTCGGCGACGAGGCGCTGACGCACGGCGTGTTTGCCGAAGGCGAAGTGGCTCGCGCTCGGGTTGAGAATGACCTCGACGCCGTGCCGCGCGAGCTCGATTCCCGGGCGATCGGCGACCCAGGCGTCCTCGCAGATCTCGAAGCCCATGCGCACGCCGCCCACGTCGAAGAAGAGATCCCCGAGCGGAACCTCTTCACCGAACAAGGACGCGACCGCGCGCCGGCCGGGCCGCCATGGTTTGAACCAGCGTGGCTCGTAGTGAATACCGTCGCCGGGGAGCGCTCGCTTGGCGGCGAAACCGAGCACACGCCCGTCGGCGACGAGCGCGCTCGTGTTGAAGATGCCGCGCGCATGCTCGAGGGGAAGCCCGAGCGTCGTGACGATGCCGTGCGTCTCCGGCAAGATTTCGGCGAGCACTTCGAGCGCCGTCTGGCGCGTGCCGGGCGAAAGGAAAGCGTCCTCGCATCCATAGCCGGTGATGCAGAGCTCCGGCAGGCACAGGATTCCGACGTTCTGCTTCCGGGCCGCGTCGATGGCGGCGACGATGTTGTTTCGATTTCGCTTCCAATCGAGCGGCGTCTGGTTCAGCGCCGCGACCGCGACTTTCACGAGCTTCAAGACGCGAATCATACCGGCGCTCCCGGCGTCTGCGATGCTGCGCTAGAGTCCTCGTTCATGGACCCGTCCGTCCAAAGCTCCATTCGCCGCGCCATCGAAGAAAATCCAGTCGTGCTGTACATGAAGGGTACGCGCGCTCAGCCGCAGTGCGGCTTCTCGGCGAGCGTCGTCGCGATTCTCGACACGCTCTTGCCCGACTACGTGACCGTCGACGTGCTCGCCGATGCGAGCCTGCGCGAGGGCATCAAGGAATTTTCGACATGGCCGACCATTCCGCAGCTCTACGTGCGCGGACAGTTCGTGGGAGGCTCCGACATCGTCGCGGCGCTCCACGAATCCGGGGAGCTTGCGGAGAAGCTCGGCGAGCTCGCGCAACCGCCACTGCCGCGCATCACGCTGAGTGACGCCGCCCGCGCGGAGCTCGCGGCCGCCATCGAGTCGAGCGAGGAATGCATCCGCCTCGAAGTGAGCACCACGTTCCAGCACGACCTCGCCGTGGGCGTTCCCGACCCGCGCGACGTCGTCGTCGAGGTGAGCGGCCTTCGGCTCTCGATGCCTCCGTCGAGCGCCCGGCGTGCCGACGGCATCGCCATCGATCTCGTCACGACCCGCGACGGAGCCGCGTTCAAGATCACGAACCCGAACGAGCCGGCGCGCGTTCAGCGCATGAGCGCTACGGAGCTCCGCGCTCGGCTCGACCGCGGCGAGGACCTCTTCGTCATCGACGTGCGCACGCCCTCGGAGCGCGCGATCGCGCACATCGTCGGCTCCCGTCTGCTCGACGCCGCTCTGCGTGACGAGCTCGCCGACATGCCGCGCGATCGGGTCATCGTGTGTCAGTGCCACTCCGGCGTCCGCAGCCAAAGCGCCGCGGAAGGCCTGGTCGCCATGGGCTTTCGACACGTCTACAACCTGGAAGGCGGCATCGACGCCTGGTCCCGCGACGTCGATCCCGACGTACCGCGTTACTGAGAATCGAACGCTGGGCCCGGTCGCTTCGCGGCGGCCGCGCGGGCTTCCGCGAGATCTTTGTTGCCGCGAAGGCAGCCCCAGCAATCGCCGAGACCGAGGAGGCCGCAACCGCGACCGACGGCGAAGCGGTCGAGCACCGGAACGGCGCGTTCGTCCCCGTACTCGGCTGCCTTCTTGACGAGCTCCGGCACGTCTTTGCAGCGCCGCTTTTTCTCGGCGCGTTCGAGATCCAGCGCCACACGGAGCTCGCGGCTGGCGTGATCGCGCACGCTGCCGTCGTCGAGGAACTGACGAGCACGGCGGTTCAGCGCCTGGGAGTCCTTGTTCGCGCGCGTGCTCGTCCACACGTCGAACAAGATGTCGACGCCCGCGGCGTCGAGATGGTGGGCCGCGAGTCGCATGGCGTCCTCGTACACGGTGGTGTTTTCGGCGAGCCGCCGGACGTCCGCCAGCACCACCGGATCCTTCTTGAGCGTCGGCGCCCCGAACACTGCGGCCTTGTACGCTGCGGCACACGCCGTGGAATCGCCGAGCGCGCACTGACCTCGGGCGAGCGCGCGCCAGTCGGCGGCGCGGCGCTCGCGGCTCGGAACGGCCTCGAGCTCCACGAGCGCGGCCCGCTCGCCCGAGAAGGCCCGGTCGACGAGCTTTCGGCGGCGTTCATCGGGTGAATCGGCGGCCGCGCCCGCGGGACTCGCCGACGAGGCCGCGTCCGGGCCGCTCGTCGTTCCCTCGCCGCCGTCTCGCGCGAGAAACATGAGGAGCGGCGGGAGCAACGCGATGGCGAGCGCTGCGGCGATGGCATAGCGCGGGATGGTTTGGCCGCCGATGCGCACAGGCCTGAGCAGCGCGCGGTGAACGTTGCGGGCGAGCACGGGTAAATCGAGGCGCACGATGCGCTTCGCCCGCGCTGCGAGCAGGCGGGCGTCGAGCCGTCCCGAGCCGACGCCGAGCGCCGTTTTTGCGTGCGCCAGGTGACCGGCCGCCGAGGACAAGAGCGCGGGGGGCGGCAGCGAACCGGGCGGAGCAATCGCGGGGTCTTTGAACAGCCGATCGATGCGCTCGACGAGCTCGGCGGCAGTCTGGACGCGATTTGCCGGGTCCTTTTCGAGGAGCTCGAACACCAAGTCCCTCACCGCTGGGTGAATACCGTCCGGCAGCGGCGGCGGGGGTTCGGTGATGTGCCGCGTGATGAGCACGACCAGATCGTCGGCTGAGAACGGCAGCTTGCCGGCGAGCATCTCGTAGAGCATGACGCCGAGCGCGTAGAGATCGGCGCGCGCATCGACGGTGTGACCCTGCCCCTGCTCGGGCGACATGTACTGTGGCGTCCCGAAGATGGTGCCGATCTGCGTGAGCTTTTGGCCTTCGGCCTCCTCGACGGGAACCTTTGCGATGCCGAAGTCGAGCACCTTCACGTAGTCGGGGACGCCGTCGCGCTCGAGCAGCATGACGTTTTCGGGTTTGAGGTCGCGGTGAATGATGCCCGCGGCGTGCGCCGCGGCGAGGCCGTCGGCGATCTGGCGCGTGATCACCAACGCTCGCAGCGCCGGCAGCGAGCCCCCGGCGCCGAGCAGCGAGCTCAGGCTTCTGCCCTCGATGTACTCGAGAACGAGATAGAACGAGCCATCGTCGAGACGCCCGAAGTCGGTCGCGCCGGCGACGTTGGCGTGCTCGATGCGCCCTGCCGCGACGGCTTCGCGCTCGAAGCGCGCGACCACCTCGGGCATCGCCGTCATGTGCTTGTGAAGGATCTTCACCGCCACGGCCTTCTTCATGTGCACGTGTTCGGCGCGGTACACCGTGCCCATGCCCCCCGCCCCGAGCGCTTTCGTCACGCGGTAGCGCCCCGCGAGGACGGTCCCGAGGTACGGGTCCGCGGCGGCCGAATCGGGGGTCGGATCGCTCAAGGTCGCAGCATTGTGGTCGGCGCTCCGCGCAGAGTCGAGCGCTCCGTGAACCCCTCAGCTCTTCGCGGGCAGGAGCCGCGGCGCGCCCGCCGAGGGCCCCGAGCGCACGCCGCGGTGAAGCACGAGCTCGCGCCCCGCCGCGCGACCACGACTATAGGCCTCGCTCGCGGTGGTTGCGGCACGGCGAGTGAAACGAATGTGCGGATGCCGGCCCCGGAAAAAGGCGTGGAGCTCGGCGTCGCCCTTCCACACCAGCCCCTCGGCGCCGTTTCGCTTGCGATCGCGCTCGAGTCGCTCGCGAAAGCCGGACATGACGCCCGCCAGGAACCGCATCCGATCGCTCCTCTGGCGGCTCGTGCGCCCCCGCCGGTACTCCCGCCAGAGCTGGTCTGCCGTGCGCGTCACGAAGGCGTGCACGTACTCGGCGAGCTCTAGGTTTTCGGACGTGCCGCACACCTCGAGCACGCTGCCGCGCTTCCCCTCGAGCGGTCGCCAGACCGGAACCCAAATGACCTGGACGAAAAAATGGTCACCGAGGATGCCCGCGAGCAGCCGCTCGCTTTCCCCGATGCGACCGCTCGGCGCGCCGAGGTGCTTGAAGCCGTAACTCGCCCGTTTCCCCTCGAACAGCGAGTCGATGTTGTGCTTGAGCATGAGGCGCTGCGCGGCGCTCATCGCCGCTTGCGCTTCGTGCTCGTTCGGGCTTTCGGCGAGCGCGAGCAGCTTCGCGATGCGCTCGAGCACGTGATCACGCGAGCGATCCGCGGGAACGGGCGCGCCCGCCGCGCGCGCGTCGATGCCGCGCTCCGCGCACACCTGACGAAACACGGGCCCGTGGTCGGCTTCTTCGCGCACGTCGAGCACCTCGTCGACGAACTGGTGGGCCATTTCGTGTTTCAAGACTTCCACGACCACGCCCCACCCGTGCTCGACGAGCAGCGTCCGCGAAATCTCGAGCGTTCTCCGCGCGCTCGCCCAACGTCCGAGTCGCCCTGCAGCGTCGGAAAGCTCGAACGCCGGCGCCCGAAGCCGCTCCTTGAACAAGCTCACGTTGAGGTCGTCGTAGACGCGCCGCACGGCGCGCAGGCTGAGCCGCTCGAGCTCGAAGGTAAGGCCGGAGCGGTCGACGCCGCGCATCGGGGGCTCAGTCTCGCACGAGAACCGGAAACGCGCTCCAAGCGGCGCCGCCGCGCTCGTCGTGAACGGTCACGAAGAGCTCGACCTCTCCCGATTCTTCGGGGGCTACGAAATAGGCGCCGTGCTCGTCGACCCAGCCCGTCGCGCGATCGTTCACGAGCTGCGCGGCCGTCTGGAATTCGCCGTCGGTCGCGTAAAAGTTCGCCCAGAGGATCTCCTTGCCGTCCGCGCCCGGCAGCGCCTCGGCGCTCGCCCGGTCGATTTCGGGGAACACGAGATGACGCGGGCAGTCGGAGTCGGGGCGGCACGGTCGCACGACGGGCGCGCAGCTTTTCCCGATCGAGCAACCGTAGTCGCCGGGCTCCGAGCCCGGGACGGCCGCGCAATCCTCGTCGTTCTCGCAAGCTTGATCCCCGATGTACCGAGAACCAAGGCGCACCGACTCGAGCAACGGGTTCTCGTTCCGGGCGTCTTCGTAGGTGGGCAACGTCGCAAATCCCTGCACGAAGTCGTCCGCGTCCCGCTCGGCGCCGGTCGCCGGGTCGACGCACGCGAGCGGCACGCGATCGGTTCGGTCGGGGCGCGGGCGGAGCTCGCCGGCGCACGCCGCGAAGAAGGCGTACGAAACCCCGAAGTGCACCGTATCTTGGGGATAACGCGGCGCGCTCGAGAGGATGTCGCCGGGAACCGGAAGCTCGAACGTCGTGCCGACGGCGAACGAGCCGGGCGGAAGCGCGTCGGGCGGCGTTTCGACGACGGCCTCGGAGAGCTCGCGTGCGATGGCCGAGAGCCCCGGAAAGCAGCCGTAGTAGAGGCGTGCCTCGGGGTTGTGGCAGCCGCCGAGCCAAACGACCTCGAGCGCGCGCGCGGGCTCGTTCGGCTTCCTCGCCCCGTCGGCGACGAGCATCTCGAGCGTGACGGTTCGTCCGGGCACGCCCGACGCGGGCTCGGGTCGCACGGCGAGCACGCGCAGGCTGTCGACGACCGAGGGCGGATCGTAACCCGGCCCGCAAGCGCCGAGGAACGGCGCAAGAGCGAGACAGTGGGTCAGGCGAAGAGAACGGCTCATCAGAACTCCGCGCGGACGCCGAAGCTCGGCACGATGGGCAAGGACGCCGTCTCGGGCCGGCTCTTCGAGTAGTCGTAGCTGTAGGAGATGAAATCGGGATTCACGCGATTGTACGCGTTGATGAGATCGAGGTACGCGCCCAGCGTCCAGCCCGGAAACTTCCAGCGCTTGTCGACGCGGATATCGAGCTGGTGGAACGGGGGCATCCGCTCGTTTTGCGCGGCGCCCGAGATGCAGAGAAAGCTCGTGGAAGAGCTCGAATAGAGGCTACCCAGGCACGGCGTGTAGAGGTTGCCCGTCACGTAACGGAAACGCGCGCCGAACTCCCAGCCGCGCCCGAGGTCGTAGCTGCCGAGCACCGTGAAAATGTGGGTTTGGTCGAGGTAGAAAAGCTCCGACGGCTCGCCCGGCAACCAGGTGCGTTCCGAGCGCGACAGCGTGTACGAGAGCCAACCGAACAAGCGCGGATCCGCTTCGTAACGCACCATGGCCTCGGCGCCGTAGATGCGACCGGTCCCTAGGTTGTTGTAGCGAACGACGCCGGTATCGTCCGGACCTCGCGAGACGAGGTCGTCGAGCAGGTACAAGAACCCTTCGAGCGACGCCGTCACGTTGCGCGACACCTGCT
>DASUTR010000281.1:0-7700 GCA_036374535.1 Polyangiaceae bacterium | reverse complement strand
GCCCCGTTCGAGCTCGAACACGAGGTCGAGGCTCTGCTCGTCGAGGGGCCGCTGCTCGCGACCGGCGCCCGTGCGAATCAAGAGCTCGGCTGCTCCACCTCCTCTCTCAAGTGCTTCAAGGTGCGGCGTTCGGCGCGGGCGATCCAAGCTTCGGCCGTCGCCTGGGTTACGACGCGTGAGAGCAGATAGGCCGCTTCGTAGCCGATGCGGCCCTTCGAAAGAGCGGCGGCGAGCTCGGGAACGCGCGCGGCACGGGACGCCAAGATGCGCTTCGCTTTGAGGCACGAGAGCGACACGCCCAGCCGCTCGCGCGCGTACGAGAGCTCGGTGGCAAAACCCAGGCGCCGCCACACGTCCGCCTTGTGCGCGCTCTCGGCGAGGAGCCCGAGCGCAAGATCCCGCTTGGAAAGCTCGGCACAGAGACGCCGGAGGTCGCGATCGATGCGCTCGGCAGAACCCGACTGCACGCCTTCCGGAGCGGGCGTCGCGACGAGGTCACCGCCGTTCGCGCCCACGAACGAAAGCGCGCTCTCTCTACAAAGCTCCTCCGCTTCGGTCCGCCAGCGGCTGCGTTCAGCGCACCAGGCGGCTTGCGCGTTCGACTCCGTCGCGACGGAGCACTCGAGGCCGTCGATGTCGTGTACCTCCGAACACTCGGGAACGAGCTCGAGCAGCGTCGAGTACCCTTCGGCGAGCAAGCTCTGAAGGAGTCGATCGGACGAGATGGGCCCAGTGACGGCTTCGGCAACCTTGCGCGCGCATTCGAACAGAAAGCCGTCTTCGCGATCGGCGCTCACCGTCAGTGTGCGCCTTGGCTCTTGCTCGGCGTCGTCATCAACGTGGCTTTCGCTCTCCGTGGCAAGCAGAGCTCGGAGCTCTCTCACGGTCATTTCGCAGGCTTTTTCGAGCCAGGCGAGCTCGGACTCCGCCGTGACGTGGCGCGCGAGGAGCTCAGCGGTGCTCCAGCCGATCGCGCCGATTCTCAACGCTTCACGCGTGGCCGGTAATGATTGGAGCTTGCTCGAGAGAGCGCGCGTGTCCGCGGCCCAGCGCCCCGAGCGCTCGCAACGCTCTCGCGCGTAGGCGTCGAGCGAGGAAAAGCCGAGCTCGTGATGCCCGCCGGACGTGCCGAGAGCGTGAAGCGCATCGCCCATGGCGAGCCGCAGTGCGGACGCCCCACGCGCCACGCGAACGAGCTCGGCATCGAGGCGAAGCGCCTCGGAATACGGAATGAGTGCAACCACGACGACCCCGGCGAAGGATTGAATGGTAGCGCCGAAGACGGCTCGCGCAACACAAATGTTTTCCGGACGCGCGTCTTTCTAGCGTCGCGTCGCGTCGAATCGCTTCGCCTCGTGTCGCGTCGAATTGGAACTGAACGTTATCGGCGATCGGAGCGTGAAGAAATGCTGCGGCCGGGACGGTGAACGGGAGAGGGGGGACGGGGACGCGCGCACCGGGCGGTGCTCCCGCACTGCGGGCAATGTTCACGATGGACGGGAACGATGGGGAGCGTTCCGGGACTTCCCGAAGGTTACGCGCGATCCGGCACCACGAGCTCCGACAGTTCCTGGAGCATCTTGTCGGCGAGCACGAGACCGTCCGCGGCCGCTTCGGTTTCGAGCAGGCGGCGCGTGAGGCGCCCGTCGGGGCTCAGGCGGTACGGCGACTTCTTGCGCCCGACGAGCTCGCGGACCTTCACGGGGTCGAGCGGCGTGTCGTCGCGGAGGTGCAGGCTCACGCTCTTTGCGTTCGCCTCGCAGCCGAGCACGTTCAGGCGCCGGAGCTCGACCTTCATGCGCATGAGCTCGAAGAAGCGCTTCGCTTCGAGCGGCGGCGGGCCGAAGCGGTTTTCGGTTTCTTGGGCGAGCTCGGTCACCTCGTCCTGGCTCGCGGCGCTCGCGAAGCGCTTGTAGAGCGAGAGACGCACGCCGACCTCGGCCACGTACTCCTCGGGAAGCAGCGCTTCGACGTCGAAGTGGAGCTCGGGCTCCACGTCGTGCGCGACGGGTTCGCCGCGAAGCTCGTGCGTCGCCTCCTCGAGCATGCGGCAGAACATCTCGAAGCCCACGCCCGCGACGAAGCCGCTCTGTTCGGCGCCGAGCAAGTCGCCCGCGCCGCGCTGCTCCATGTCGAGCGCCGCGACCTGAAACCCCGAGCCGAGCTCGCTGAAGCGCTCGAGCGCCTCGATGCGCGCGCGCGTCTCCTCCGAGAGCTGGCTCGGCGCCGGAACGATGACGTAGCAGTACGCGCGCTCGCGGGAGCGTCCGACGCGCCCCCGCAGCTGGTAGAGCTGCGCGAGCCCGAGCATGTCGGCGCGATCGATGATGATGGTGTTCGCGCGCGGGATATCGAGGCCGCTCTCGATGATCGCGGTTGCGACGAGCACGTCGTACTCGCCGCGGACGAAGTCGAACATCGTCGTTTCGAGCGTTTCCTCGTCGAGCTTGCCGTGTGCGACCGCGATGCGACAGTTCGGAACGAGCGTCTGCAGGCGCGCCGCGCGCTCGTAAATCCCCTCGACGCGGTTGTACACGTAGAAGACCTGGCCGCCGCGCGCGAGCTCGTTTTCGACGGCGCCCGCGATGAGCGTGGGGTCGAATTGCGAGGTGATGGTGCGAATCGCGCGCCGATCGACGGGCGGCGTCGAAATCGTCGAAAGATCGCGCAGGCCGCCGACGGCGAGCTGGAGCGTGCGCGGAATGGGCGTCGCGCTCAGCGTGAGCACGTCGACGTTCGAGCGCAGCTGCTTGATGCGCTCCTTGTGCGTCACGCCGAAGCGCTGCTCCTCGTCCACGATGAGCAAACCGAGATTCTTGTAATGCACGTCCTTCGAGAGCAGGCGATGCGTCCCGATGACGACGTCGACCGAGCCGTCGCGCAGGCCCTTCACGGTTTCGAGCTGCTCGCTCTTCGTTTGGAAGCGGCTGAGCGGCTTCACGACGAGCGGCCAATCCTGGAAGCGCGCGACGAACGTGTTGAAATGCTGCTGCGCGAGCACGGTGGTCGGGCAGAGCAGCGCCACCTGACGGCCGTTCGTCGCGTTCAAGAACGCGGCGCGCAGCGCGACCTCGGTCTTGCCGAAGCCCACGTCGCCGCAGACCAGGCGATCCATGATCTTTTCGCTCTTGAGATCGCCGACGACTTCGGCGATGGCCGCGGCCTGATCGCGCGTTTCCTCGAACGGGAAGCTCGCCTCGAACGTCGCGTAGTCGTCGTCCGGCGGCGGGATCGGCGTTTTCCTCTGGGACGCGCGCTCGGCGTAGAGCTTCAAGAGCTCGTCGGCCATCTGCCGCACGCGCCGGAGCGTGCTCGCCTTCGTCTTTGCGAACGTCTGGCCGCCCAGGCGATCGAGGCGCGGCGTTCCGTCGCCGCCCGAGTACTTCTGGATCTGTCCCAGCCGGTAGACGGGTAGAAACAGCCGATCGCCGCCGAGGTACTCGACGACGACGAGGTCGAGCCCGATGCCGTTCACCTCACGCCGCTCGAGCCCGACGTACTTTCCGATGCCGTGCTCGACGTGCACCACGTGGTCGCCCGGAGCGAGCGCGCGCAGATCTTCGAGCAGCGCCCGCGACGAACGCTTCCGCTGTGCCGAGCGAATGGCGCGCGGCCCGAACACTTCCTCCTCGCTCACGAGCACGAGCGCTTCGAGCGGCGCGAGCACGCCGCGCGCGAGCGGCGCCACCTTCACCGAGACCTCGAGCCCGCGGTGCGACAAGAGCAAGCGCACGCGTTCGGCTTGCGTTTCGGAGCGCGCGACCGGCACGACCGTGAGCCCCTGGTCGCGCCACGCGCGAATGCGCTCGACGAGCGGCTCGAGCGCGGCGTGTTTGCCCTGCGCCGAGCGAGCGAGCTTCATCGCCGTCGAGAGCTCGGAATGCCCGCGCAGGACGAGGTTCGGCGCGTCGACCGGCACGTTTTCGAGGCGGGAGCGCAGATCGTCGCCCGCGGCTCCCGCGATGCCCGTGCGGTGCGCCATCACGACGGGGCGCGCCGCAAGCTCGCGCTCGATGACGCCGAGCTCGGCGTAGAGCGCGTCCACGGGAAAATGCGGAACGGGGTCGCGCCCCGCGGCCGCTGCGCGCGCCTGCTCGAGCTCGCGCTCGAGCTCTCGATAGAGACTCGGCGGATCCTCGATGACGAGCGCCGCGCCCGGCGGCAAGTACTCGATGAGCGGGACGAGCTCCGCGAACGCCGGCCCATAGCCCTCGCTCCCGAAAAACGAGCGACCGAGCACGAGATCGTCGATGAGCGCGCGCGCCTTGCTCGACGGGTAGCTCGCTTCGTCGCACAGAGTGCGAAGCACGCCGCGCGCCCGCGCTTGCGCCGCCTCGTCGAGGATCGACTCGCGCGCCGGCGGGATCCACACCGACCGAATCTCGCCGCGCGTCTTCTGGTCGTCCGGATCGAACACCTTCAGCGACAAAAGGAGATCGCCGTAGAGCTCGGCGCGCACGGGCTCCGCCGCGTTCGCGGGCCATACGTCGAGCACCGCGCCGCGCACGGCGAAGCCGCCCGGATCCTCGACGACCGGAGCACGCAGGTAGCCCGCGGCCGTGAGGCGGCGCGCAAGCTCGGGCAGATCGAGCTCCGTGTCGACGGCGAGCTCGACGCCGGCCGCCGCGACGACGTCGGGCGGCGCGACCTTGCGCAAGAGTCCGCCCGCCGTCGTGAGCGCGACGCGCCACGGAAAACCTTTCGCGATCGTGAAGAGCGCTGCGGCGCGCTGCATGAGCAGGCGCCGATCGGGATGCACGTCGGCGTACGGGCTCGTCTCGCTCTGCGCGATGACGAGCGGAGCCGGCTCGCCGGGGGCGCCCGAGAACCCGGGCAGATCGAGCTTGGCGAGGCCGGCGAGGTCCTCGGCGGCGCGCAGCCCCGCTTCGGTCGTCGGCGCCACGTAGAGCACGTGGCTCGCCCCGGCCGCGAGCAGTCCCCGCGCGACGAGCGCCCCGCCCGAGCCATCGACGCCCACGACGGCGAAACCGCCCGGAGCGCGCAGCGCCGCGCGCGCCGCATCGACGACGCGCATCAAACGCGCTTCGCTCGGGAGCTCCCACTCGGGATGCTCGCGAAGGGCCGTCACCGGATCGGACATGGGAGGCGACGATTTAGTCGGCGCTCGCCCCGTGCGCCAGCGCCGCGAGCACGTGATTTTTCGCCCGCAAGGTCCAGGGGCCGTCGGGGTGGCGCGCGAGGTGCGCGCTGAACGCCTCGGCGGCTTCCTGGAACAGACCGGCACGGTAGTAGAGCACGCCGCGCGCGAACGTCCCCGGATACGCCGGATCGCGCTTCTCGAGCGCGCGGACGACGGCGAACGCGCGCTCGCTCCGGTCGCGCGAAGCGCCGTCGAGCTTTCGGAGGTAAAGCGTGTAGTACGCGCGGTACTCGTCGAGCGTCGGCGCGAACTCGGCCTTTTCGCGCAGGCCCGTGAGCTCCGTCCAGCGTACGCGAAAGAGCGCCGCGCGCTCGTCGTCGTCGAGCACGAAGCGGCCCCGTTCGAGCCAGCCGTTCTGGTTTGCCATGGCCACGAAATCGCCGCCGAGCTCGCCGAGCTCCCGGAGTGCGCCCCCCTGCTTGCCGCTCTTCTCGAACGCATGCGTCGCGGCGACGAAGAGCTCCGTCTGAAGAGCGAGCAGCCCGACGAGCCCGCGCTCGCTCCGGAGGTCGAGCGCCCGCTTCACCGCCATGCGCACTTCGCCAATCGCCGCGTCGGGCACGCCCTGTCCCTCGATGGTCGCCGCTCCGCAGCGGCGAATGGCCTCTCCCACGGCGCGCACGTCGTACGAAAGGCCGCGCGAACGCGCTTCCTCGGCCCGCGCCTCGCTCGCCGCCTTTACGCGCCCGAGCACGCTACGATCGGGAAGCGGAAGTGGAAGCACGTCGGGCTCGGTCGCGCGGGGCGCGGCGAGCGCCGCGGCGATCACGGTGAGCCCCACGACGAACGCCACGACCCCGATTCCCTCCCAGCGGTTCTTCCCGCGCTTGACAGGGGCGAAGATCCGCTGAAAAGCTGAGATTGGCTTCTCACCCGTCACGCGACCGCTCCTCGAGGAGACCTTGGAAGAAAAACGCTCTCATCCACGAGTTCCCATCAAAGCGACGTTCACCTGTGAACCGAAGAGCGGCCCCTCGTTCCAGGCACGGTGCACGGACGTAAGCGTCGGAGGCATGTACCTCGAGTCGGCGACCTCGCCGGCCTTCGGCACGGAGCTTACGATCGTCGGGACCCTTCCGGGAGCGAAGAAGGACCTCAGGCTTCCGGCCATCGTTCGCTGGACCAAGCCTGGGGGTTTCGGTGTCCAGTTCGGCCTCCTCGGCGCGCTCGAGACGCACGTCTTGAGCGAGCTCATGAAGGAGCCGTAACCGGCTACCCGGTTTGGCAGAAGCGCCCCATGAGCGACATTCCGCGCTCGCCCGCGCGTTTCTTCGGCGAGTACGTCCCCGCCGAGCTCGCCGCCGTCGGTAGCTCGTTTCCCGAGCGCTCGTCTCCGGGCGCCGTCGTGTTCGAGGTCGGGACCGACGCCTGGTCGCTCCGCTTGCAGGGCGGCAAAGTCGTCGTCGATGCCGGGGTCGCGGACGACACGCTGCTCCGCCTCGCGGTCACGCCCGAAGACTTCGAGCCCGTGATCGTCGGAGGCGCCGAACGCCTCGCGGCGACGGGCGGCGCGGATCAGAAACTCGTCGCCGCTCGCGCGCTCTCCATCGACGTCGAGCGCGCCCGCATGCTGCGCGAGACCGGCGGCACCGTCGCGCTCGTCCTCGCGCGCGGCGCGTCCACCCACCGCCTCGTCGTCGGCATCGGCCCCGCGAAGCCGAAGCTCGACGCGCCCGATTGCGAGATCGAGTGCGCGCTCGACGACCTCTTCGCCATCCAGAGCGGCGCCGCGAACCCCTTCCAGCTGCTCCTCGACGGAAAACTCCGCATCAAAGGCAACGCGGAGCTCGCCCTCGCCGTCGGCGCCGCGCTCGGCTGAGATCGCTCGAGTACACTCGGGGCCATGACCTCCCCGAGCTTCTCCCTCGCCGGAAAAACCGCGTTCGTCACCGGCGCGAGCTACGGCATCGGCGAAGGGCTCGCGCGAGCGCTCGCCGCGGCGGGAGCGCGCGTCGCCGTCGGCGCGCGGAGCGCGGAACCCCTCGCGCGCCTGGCGCAGGACATCGACGGGCTCGCCGTGCCGTTCGACGTGCGCGTCGTCGACGACGTTCGCCGAGCCGTCGCCGCCGTCGAGCGCGAATTCGGACGCATCGACGTGCTCGTCAACAACGCCGGACTCGGCGCGAACCACGCGGCGCTCGACGTCACGCCCGCCGACTGGGACGAGATGATGGCCGTGAACCTTCGCGGCTTGTTCTTCACGTGCCAGGCCGCGGCCCGCGGCATGCTCGCGCGCCGTTCGGGCGCCATCGTCAACATGAGCTCGCAAGCCAGCCTCGTCGGGATCGAAAAGCACGCCGTCTATTGCGCGACCAAAGGCGGCGTGAATCAACTCACGCGCGTCCTCGCGCTCGAGTGGTCCCCGCACGGCGTCACCGTCAACGCCGTCGCGCCGATCTTCATCGAAACGCCGGGAACGAAAGAGCGCCTCGACGACGCCGAGTTCCGCCAGAGCGTTCTCACCCGCATTCCCGCCGGTCGCGTCGGCACCATCGACGACGTCGCCGGCGCCGTCATCTACCTCGCTTCCCCCGCCGGC
>DASUTR010000280.1:0-8404 GCA_036374535.1 Polyangiaceae bacterium | reverse complement strand
TTTCTTGTGTTCGTCATGTGCGCAGTCCCCGTCCCGAAAAAAGAGCGAGTGCCCGAATCTTTTTGATTAGCGGATTTTCCGGTCGGCGTTCGAGAAAGTTGAGTCCTCGAAGCATTTTTGTCGGAGGTTCGCGCGACTCCGGCTCTTTTCGCATACACGCGCACACCGCACGATCATGCGATCGCGCGCGCACCCTCGCCGACCGAGCGTGACCCATAACCGGGCGCGAAACGCGTGGCCTACTTTTCCGCATCGCATGACGATGCGAGGCGCCGCGAGCGCGTCCGCTGCGACTTCAACTGCCGCGCTGCGTAGTCGTATTTTCAGTGTGGAGAGAAAGCGCAAGGGCCCTCGCCGAGGCTCGGGCCGGCCTCCAAGGGCTCAGGCGGCGTCCGCTTCGAGCGCACGGAACAGAAGCGCGAGCTCGGGACGCTTTCTGAGCGGCGCGACGAAGCGCCTCGCAATCTCGAGCAGGCTCGTCTCGAGGTCGTCGGCGCGCTTGCCGAGCTCGCCGACGTTCCTCTGGCGGCTCGCCTGCTCCTTCTCGAGGGTTTCCTCGTGCCGGGCGAGCGCCGCGCGCAACGCGTCGATCTGGTACTCGATGTCGGAGACTTCGCTCTTTCGCGCTCGACCGAGCGCTTCGGCCGCTTTGACTTGCGCTTTCGCGGCGAGCCAGGCGTCGACCTCGCCCGCGGCGGCGCGATACGCGCGCGCGAGCTCCGCGTACGGCTCCTGGAACCCCGAGCGCCCCTCCCAGCGCAGAATCTCGCGATTCGCTTCGAGCAGCCGCTCGCGCGGCGCGTTCGCCGCGGACTCGGCGAGCTCGACGTTCGCTTGCGCCGCCTTGGCTTCGTCACGCGCCTTCGAGAGATCGACGCCGAGCGCGTCTACGGCGTGGCCGAAACGCTGCCGGCTTTCGCGGCCCCGAGCCTCGATCGTTTCGAGCTCGCGCTGCTCCTGTACGGCGCGCGCGCGGATCTCGCCGATCTCGTGCACCAGGCGTTTCACGGCCGAAAGCGCCTGCACGAGCTCTTCGGGGCGCCGCTCCCCGAACGCCTCGCCGAGCATCTGATCGAACACGGCCGTTCGCTTGACCCAGCGATCGATCGCGATGGGCGGCAAGGTCTTCGCGGGACCGCGCGAACTTTCGAAGGCTTCGTCGATTTCGGCGGGCACGCGCACGCCGAGGGCGCCCGCGATCGCGACGAGGTCGGCGTGCACGCGGTGCGCGTCGACCGGCCGGTCCTTCGGGGCCTTCGCCATCATGTCCATGACGAGCCGCTCGAGCTCGGCGGGAACGCCGGGCTCGAGCGACTTCAGCGGCCGTGGGTTCTCTTTCAGATGCTTGACGAAGAAGGTCGCGACGTCGGGCGCGTCGAACGGAAGCCGCCCGGAGAGCATTTCGTAGAGCATCACGCCGAGCGCGTAGAGATCGGCGGCGGGCCCGGCGTCGATCGACGTGATGCGTTCGGGCGCCATGTATTGAGGGGTTCCGAACACCTCCCCCGCGCCGGTGAGGCGCACGTCCTGCATCGATCGGGCGATGCCGAAGTCGAGCAGCTTGACCTCGTCCTCGATGCCATCGAACCGAGCGAGGAAGACGTTTTCGGGTTTGAGATCGCGGTGGATCACTTCGAGATCGTGAGCGCGAGCGAGGGCGCGCGCGATCTGGATGGCGATGGGCAGCGTGCGTTCGATGGACACCTTGCCGCGCACGACGACGTCGGCGAGCGTTTCACCCTCGAGAAGCTCCATCACGAGGTAGAGGCTCCCGTCGGGGAGCTCGCCCTGATCGAAAATTTCGATGATGTTCGGGTGGGCGAGCTTCTGCGCCGCCTTCGCTTCGCGCCGGAAGCGCTCGCGGATCACTTCGTTCTTCGCGAGCGCCGCGTTCATGATTTTCACCGCGCACGGGCGATCGACGAGCTTGTGTCGGGCTCCGTAGACCGTGGCCATGCCCCCCTCTCCGATGGCCGCCTCGACGAGGTAGCGACCGGCGATGGTCGTGCCGATGCGCGAGTCTTTGATCGCCGAGAGCGCCGAACCGCACAGAAAGCAGGCCTGAACGTCGTCGTTGAAGTTCAGCTTGCAGCGCGCGCAGGCTTTCATTTGACGATTCGACCGTGCGGAGGATGCGGCTCGTGCGAACCGAGCGCGCGGGTGGGCCTCTCGAAACAAAAAGCCCCCGAATCATGTGGCAAACGCTCGGCGGGCGGAAGGGGGGCGCGAAATGCCGGAAAGACGAATGATTTCCGCCGCGAACCGTCGACTCGCCGCCGGCGCTTTAGATCGTCACGCCGCTCACGAGCCGAGGTGAACGACCTCGGGACGCGCGATCTCCGCACGCCAGCGAGCGACGCCCGGAAGCGAGGAGCGTGCTCGAGCGCGTGGCACTCGAGGCCGTCGTAACGCGCGGAGCGCCACGCAGCGGCCGTCTCAACACTTCTTCACAATCGCCCGCGAACGCTCACAACGTTCGAGCTCGAGACTTCGAGTGCGGCCCGAAGTCGGGCCGGAAGGAGTCTCGATCATGTTCGGCATCATTTTCGGAACGTTGTGCCTCGTCGGTCTCGTCGTCGTCATCGCGAGAGGGCGGCGGGGCTTCGGCCACGGCCGCTTTCACCGGCACGGTCACGGCTACGGTCCTCGCGCCGTCTTGAACGGCATGCTTGCTCGCCTCGATACGGCGCCGGGGCAGGAAAAGGTGATCGTGGCCGCCGTCGAGGATTTCATGGACCGCGCGCGCGAGTCGGGCCGCAAGGTGCGTGACACGCGCGCCGAGCTCGCGAGCTCCGTGCGCGGCGACCGAGTCGACGAAGCGCGCCTCGGCGAGATCTTCGGCCGCCACGACGCGGCCATCGGCGACGTGCGCACCGCCGCCGTCGACGCCCTGCGCACGATCCACGAAGCGCTCGACGAACGCCAGCGCAAGCTCTTCGCCGACCTCATCGAGTCCGGCGGCTACTTCGGCTGGCACCACCACCGCCACGCCTGCTGAGCACGATCGCCACGAGCCTCACCAACCCACACGACAAAACCGAGGCCGGCGCCCGCTCTCCACCAAACCCCGAGAACCAGCGCCCTAGGCATCACGACGCACTCGACGAACCATCCAAATACAAACACGAGGATCAAAAAAAATGAGACGAGGAATTACGATCTTTCTACTCGCTGCCGGCGCCATCGCCGGCTTCACCATCGGTTTCGCGCGGCTTCATCACGGCTACGGTCGCCACGGCTGCGGATACGGCCCGGGCGCGTGGGGTCCCGGCGGCGGGCGCGACCGTGTCGCATTCGAGAACCACGTCGCCGACGTCTGCACGCGTTCGGCGGAGCGCGTGCTCGAAGGACGCGGCAAGTCGAGCGCCCCTGCACCGGCTCCCGCGGCTCCGTGAGCGCCGGGATGGTAGCCTGACGTCATGACCTTGCGGGTCCTCGTGGTGGACGACGACGAGCGTCTGTACGCGCTCATCGCGAGCTACCTCGAGCAAAACGACGTGAGCCCGGTGTCCGCGACGAACGGACGCCGGGCTCTCGACATGCTCGAGCGTGAAGCGTTCGACGCCGTGTTGCTCGACGTGATGATGCCGGGCATGGACGGACTTTCGGTGCTGAAGACGCTCAGGGCGCGCTGGTCGAACCTGCCGGTCATCATGCTGACCGCCAAAGGCGACGAGACCGATCGCGTCGTCGGCCTCGAGCTCGGAGCGGACGACTACCTCGCGAAACCGTTCAGCCCGCGCGAACTCCTCGCTCGAATGAAGGCCGTGCTCCGGCGCGCGAGCCCCGAGCTCGCGAAGCAACGGCTGACCGCCGGCGGCGTCGTGGTCGAGGTCGAATCTCGCGCGGTCCACGTCGCGGGCGAGCGCGTGGAGCTCACGGGGCTCGAATTCGATCTCTTGCTCGCCTTGATGCGGCGCGCAGGCCACGTGGTGCCCCGCGCGAGCTTGCTCGCCCACGCGGGCCGCGCGGACGTGACCGTCAGCGACCGCGCCGTCGACGTGCACATCTCGCACCTTCGAAAGAAGCTCGGCGACGATGCGCAGAAGCTCATCAAGACGGTCCGCGGCGTCGGCTACGTGCTCTCGAAGGACGGCACGTGAAGCGGGACCGGCTTCGGGGACTGCACGGCCACGCGCACGGGCATTTCCACGGGCACGGCGCGCCCTTTCCGTTCGAGATCCCGCGGCGCACGCGGCTCCATCGTCGCTTGTTCTTGTGGTTCGGCGCGACGATCGTGTTTACGGGGCTCGTCGTCGGGATGGTGGTGTGGCTGCTCGGTCCCGGCGGGTGGGAATGGAAGGAGGAGCTCGGCCGGTTTCGCGAGCTCGGGCGGAGCGAATTCGCGCGCGCCTGGGATCGTCCCGAGGACCGGCGCGCGCTCGCCAACGCCGTCGCCCACGCGTTTCGCGCCGACGTGACGGTCGAGGACCCGAACGGCCGCGTGCTCGAGCAGGTGGGCGAGCGCTGCACTCGGGGCATCGAGCTCGACGTGCGGCGCGGGGACGCCCTGCTCGGCACGGTGCGCGGGTGCCTCGCGCCGCGCGAGCACCACGCGCCGCGCGGCACGTTCCTCGTCGCGTTTCTCGCGGCAATCGGGACGATCTGGACGGCTTCGGCCTTCATCGCGCGACGGCTGACGCGTCCGCTCGGCGAGCTCGTGCGCGTGACACGCGCGATCGGCGACGGCGATCTCGCCGCCCGCGTCCGGCTCGGCAGGCACCAGACGGGCGAGGTCGGCGCGCTCGCCGACAGCGTGAACGAGATGGCCGTACGCATCGAGACGATGCTGCGCGAGGAGCGCGAGCTCATGGCCGCGGTCTCGCACGAGCTCCGCAGTCCGCTCGCGCGGTTGCGCGTGCTCGTGGAGCTCGCGCGCACGGTGCCGGAAGCGAAGCCGGACGAATCGAGCGAGCCCGGCGCGCTCGCGCGCCTCGCCGAGATCGAGCGCGAGATCGTCGGCATCGACGCGCTCATCGGCAAGCTCCTGGCGTCGTCGCGACTCGAGTTCGGCGCCGCGCGCCCGCAGCCGCTCGTCGCGCACGAAGCGGCCGCACGAGCTCTCGAAGCCGCAGACCTCGCTCCGGAGCTCCTCGCCGACGAGACGAACGGCGCGAGCGTCGACGCCGACCCGACCCTGCTCGCGCGCGCCCTCGGCAACCTGCTCGAGAACGCCGCCGTTCACGCGGGCGGCTGCGACCGCTTGACGATTCGTCGCGGCGACGGCGTCGTGCGCTTCGACGTGTCCGACCGCGGGCCCGGGTTTCCCGAGGACGAGCTCACGCGCGCCTTCGAACCGTTTCGGCGGGGCGCGTCGAAGGGCGACGGCGCCGCGTCGCTCGGGCTCGGCCTATCGCTCGTCGCGCGCATCGCTCGCGCGCACGGGGGGCGCGCGTACGCGGAAAACCAGCCGGGCGGCGGGGCGACGGTCGTGATCGAGCTGCCGGCCGCCTGACGACGGCTTCGCTGCGGCACCGAGCTCGCCTGCAGAGCGGGCTCGGCGCGAACGGGGTACCGGCCCCGCGGACGACGTGTTACACGCGAAAAACCCCGCTCGGGGCGATGTGCAACGCTCCAAGGCCGCTCTCAAAGTCGAAGTCCCGAAGCAGAAAGACGAGCCGCTCAAGCTCGGTCGCGTCGGCATCATTGCGGCCGTCGGGTTCGGGCTCGGCGTCGCATGGCCTCACCTCGCCGGCGTGCGGCTCGTGCCGACGTTGCCCGGCGAAGCGAGCTCGGCGAAGGACGACCTTTCGGGAGCGCCTCCCGAGGACAAGCCCCAAGCGTCGGCTGTGGCGAGCGCCTTGCCCGCACCGCCCGCCCCCACCGCGCTCGACAAAGCGCCGCGCGCCACCGACGCTCAGCCGCCCGTCGTCGGGGAAGCGCAGGTCACGAGCTGCAGCGACGGAGGCAAGCGGGTCAAGCAATGCGACGACATCGATTTCGATCGCGTCGCCCGTGCTCCCATCGAGGCCCTGAGCGGCTGCGACGGTGCGCGGGAGATTTCAGGCGTGCTCTCGCTCGGCTTCGACCTCGATTTCGGGACAGAGCGCGTGACACGCGTGGCGAGCGGTAAGACGACCTCGCTCGGCGAAAAGGAGACCTCGACGCTGCTCGACTGCTACCGCCAAGCGTTCTCGAAGATCACCCTCGACGGCATCCCCCACGAACATCAACGTTACACGGTGTTTTATCGCGTGGAGCTCAATGGCTCGAAGCCTGCGCCCGGCGCGAGCGCCGAGGGAGTCGAGGGTGACGCGGCGCCCGCGGAGGTGACGCCCGCAAGCGGTACGGCGACCGTCACCTGGAACACCGCGCTCGTGCGCCAGACTCCGGACCGCGAGGGCAAGACGATCGCCCGTGTCCTCCAGGGCACGCGCGTCGGCGTCACCGGACGGAGCGGCGATTGGTATCGCGTGAAGTACGACGCCAAGGGAAACCAGGGCTGGGTATTCCGCACGGCGATCGGGATGTAGGCTCGACGCGGTGAACGCGATCTCGAAGCCGCGGCGCCGGGAGCGACTCGCGAGAATCCTCCTCCTCGTGCTATTGCCGCTCTCGCTGCTCTTGACGGTAGGGCTGCGCGCGTTCGTCGTGCAGGCGTACAAGACGCCGTCGGGCAGCATGTACCCGACGCTCGAGGCCGGCGACCACCTCTTCGTCGCCATGTCGGCTTACGGCGTGTTCGAGAAAACGATGCCGCCGCGCGGCGACGTTTTGACCTTCGACTTTCCGGAGTCGCTCGAAGTCGGGCATCAAGTCTTCGTGAAGCGCGTCATCGGGCTCCCGGGAGATACGCTGCTCGTCGAGGGCGGACACCCGACCATCAACGGCTGGCGCGTTCCGAGCTGTCTCGTCGGCCGCGTCACGGTCGAGCACACGCCCGGCTCTCGCACCGAGCTCGAGCTCTTCGTCGAGTTCTTGGACGGCGCGGCGTACGTCGTTGCCGTAGACCCCCTCTTGAGCCACGGGCGCGAGGGGCCGTTCGTCGTGCCGAAGGGCGAGGTGTACGTGCTCGGGGACAACCGCATGAACTCGTCGGACTCGCGCGTTTGGCACGGCGGGCGCGGCGGCGGGGTGCCGCTCGGGCTCGTCGGCGGCAGGGGGTTCGTCGTGTGGTGGCCGCGGCTCGCTTCCCTTCGGGGAACACCGAAGCTTCCGGCGATCGCGCCGCCGCCCGATGCCGCGCTCGACGCCTGTCTGGCGAAGCGTCCTCCGCTCGAACGGACGCGGCCGCCGGCGCCGAAGCCCGGCTGACGGCGAAAGGCGTGCTAAGCTCGGGATAGCTTGGACGACGACTCGCGCGACGGTTCGGACATCGCCCTCATTCAGGGCAAGACTCCCGACGGCGAAGGGCTCCGCGTCATCCGCAAGCGTCGCGAGCGCATCGAGCTCGCGCACGTGAAGCCGCTCGCGCAGGGCGTGCCCATCACGGGCGAGGTCGTGAGCCTGACGCCGCGCCCCGAGTTCCCGCTGCTCTGCGACGTCAAGGTGGAGCTCGAAGCACCGCCGCCCGCGGACGTCGCGACCCGCCCGGCGCACGGCGGCCCGGCTCAAGTAGCGACGGATCGCTACCGCGAAAACTGGGACAAGATCTGGAAGAGCAAGCGCGGTCGCGAGCCCGAGCTTCCGAGCTGAACCCGGGCTAGCGAGTCACGAGGTCCGCCATCCACGGCACCTCGGGTTCTCTGCGCACGGTCTGCTCCCAGGTCGGATCGTCCAGGCGCTCGAAATCCTTCGTGACGCGCTCGTAATAGGACGACGCGAGACCCGCGTAGGCGCGCGGCCCGCTGCACGTTTCGGCGACGACCACCATGAGCCGAGCGTCGCCCGTGCCGACGTGGAGCACGTTGCCCACGGGGCTGCCGGTCGCGTCGTAAGGTTGCGTGTGGACGTCGGCGATCGTCGGTGCCCACTCGGGAGCGGCATCCAGATCGACGAACAGCCGATGATACCAGCCGGCGTGGAGGGAGGGATCCCCACAACCGATATCGAGAACCACGGCGTCGTTCAAGAAATCGAGCATCTCTTGCGTGTACGGCGCGCCGGTACGCTGGTGCGCCGCCATGTCGCGCAGCCGGCCGGCGACCGCCGCGAGATGGTCGAAGTAGGTCTCGAGCGACGCGCCCGCGGGCGTGCCTTCGGCGACGGCCGCCGTGGCTTCCTTCCCGCGCGTCGCGTATTCCACGAGCTTCGCGAAGAACTCCGGATACGGGTCGACGTAGCCGTCGGGAAACTCGCACGTGGCGCCCCCGGTGTACGACTGCTTGGCGTAAAGGAGCGTGTCGTGCCGTAGCTCGGCCCACGACGCGAGCTTCGCGTTCAGCAGACGGCGCCCCCACGCTTCGCTGCGGAACGTGGGAGGCAGCGCGCCCCCGCCCGCGCTCGCGGCGATCGACGCGGGCGC
>DASUTR010000279.1:0-2672 GCA_036374535.1 Polyangiaceae bacterium | reverse complement strand
GACGAGAACCAGCGCGACCGGGTAGAGCGAGTGCGCTCGGACGCGCTCCCCCGATGCAAGGACCGCGTCGAGCTCGTAGCTGCCGACGATGTGACCCAAAACGACGACGCCGCCGAGGAGCGCGAGTCCCCCGGCACCGGTCACGGTGAGCGCCATGCGTGCGCCCCGCTGCGCGTCTACCCGGTGATACCAGTATCCGATGAGAAGAAACGAAGCGAGGCTCGTGAGCTCCCAGAAGACGACGAGCTGAACGAGGTTGCCCGAAAGTACGACGCCGAGCATCGCACCCATGAAGGCGAGAAACAGGGCGTAGAACCGCGCTACCGGATCGTTCGGCGACATGTAGTAGCGGGCGTACAGACAGACGAGAGCGCCGATGACGGTGATCAGAACCGCGAAGATCCACGCGAATCCGTCCATGCGAAGGCCGAGATCGAGCCCGAGCGAGGGAACCCACGGGATCGTCTCGCGGATCACGGCGCCGTCACGGACGCGCGAAAACAGTCCGATGACCAAGCTCGCCGCGACTGCCGACACGAGACCCGCTCCCCCCGCGAGCATCGTCCGGGCGCGCGTCGGCAAAAGCGCCATGACGACGCTTCCGAGAAACGGCAGGAGGAGGAGCGCGACGAGCGGCATGGCGCGCCACTGTACAGCCAACCGTGCCGGTTTCTCGGTGCAGAGTTGCCTCAGCGGCGTTCGAGCGTGGCGGTTCGCGCGGGATGCCCGGATCGCGATGTCGATCCGTGTTGCGTCGTACCGCTGTCTTCAGCTGTTCTTGAAGACTTGGAAGCCGTCTTCCACGGGGATCGTCGACCCGTTGATCGCGGATGCACCTTCGGTGAAGAGGAACGCCACGACGCTCGCGACCTGGTCGGGCTCGATGAGCTTTCCGTGCAAATGCTGCCGCGCGAGTGATTCCTTCATCGCCGAATTGCTACCCAGAATGGGCGTATTGATGAACCCGGGCGCCACGGCGACCACGCGGATGCCGTGGGGCGCGAGCTCGAGCGCGGCGGAGCGTGTCATCATGATGACGGCTGCTTTCGCGGCGTTGTAGTTGAAGCTCCCGACCGACGCCGTCGTTCCGTAGATCGACGCGGTGTTGACGAACGTGCCCTTCGCCCCGAGCGCCACCATCTTTTTCGCCGCGTAATACATGCCGTAGTAAACGCTGTGCTGATTGACGTCGATGACCTTGTGGTAGGTCGCGGGGTCCATCTCGAGAAACGGTTTGACGAGGCCGATGCCGGCGTTGTTGAAGATGCCGTTCAGCGTTCCGAGCTTTTCGACCGCGAAGTTCACCATCGCTTCGACCTCGCCCGCCTTCGAAACGTCGACCTTGAAGGGGAAAGCCTGGACGCCTTTCCTCGTGAGCTCGGCGGCGACCTTGATGGCGCCGTCGAGATTGAAGTCGGCGACGATGACGTTCGCGCCCTCCGCGGCGAGCGCCAGGCCCGCCTGGTAGCCGATACCGCTCGCGCCGCCCGTGACGATGATCGACTGGTTCTCGAGTTTCATGACTTTCTCCTTTTCGGTGGTTATTTGGTTGATTTCGTGCGGTTTTTCGTCCTCATTGGCGCAGCAGCTTGAAGCCGATCTGGGTGCCCAAACCCCACGCGTAGCCGAGTTGGATGTTCAGGAAAGCAAGGGGCTCGAGCGCTCGCGCGCTCTTGAGCGGGCCTGCATCGACGGCATCGAAGCCGACCGACCGTGCGAGCTCCATCACCGTCTTCTTCGCGCCCGCGTCGTCAGCGGCCACGAACGCAGTCAGCGCGTCGTCGCCCAGGCGGCCGGAGTCCATGTGCTGCGCGAACACCGTGTTGAATGCCTTGACGACGCGCGCGCCCGGCAGCTTCCTCTGCAGCTCTTCGGCGCCGCTCGTCGTGAACCCGACCGCGAGGTTCATGCTCGCATCGAGCGCGTTCGTCGTATCGACGACGGTCTTGCCCGCGAGCGCTTCGCCCGCGTTACTCACGACATCGTCGATCGCTCCGAACGGGACCGCCAGCACAACCACGTCGCCCCACGCAGCCGCCTCCCGGACGGCAGCTTTTTCGTTGCCGACCGCCCGCACCTCGTGTCCCGCCCGCTCGAGCCCGCGCGCGAGCGCGCCGCCGACGTTGCCGTTACCGATGATTCCGATTTTCGTTGCCATGTTCATCTCCTGCCCTCCGCTAAAAGCAAGTCGCAGGCCAAGGCAGGCAGCTCTGCAATTTCAACGACTTACGACCAGTGAGCTAGGCGTCGCCGTATCGAATTGATAGGACTCTTATCGATATGAGAAGAGACCGATGAAGGCCGCCGACCTGGACCTGAGGGAGCTCCTCCATTTCGAGCCGCAAGGCGGGCTGCTCACGTTCGGAGGACAGCGCGCTCTCTTGTTCGACGCCGTCGCCCTGGGCATCCTGCGACGGGAGCTCATCGAGCAACTCGGCCTCGCTGGCGCGCGGGGCGTGCTGACGAGATTTGGCTACGCCCACGGCAGGCGGCGCTCCATCGCGTCCAGGTACGCGCGAACCGTCTTTTCAGGGCTCAAGGAATTCCTTCAGCGCCTTGTCGGGCGGGCTGGCGAAGTTCGAGCGCCGGCTGACTTTGGCCATGCCGAGCTTGCGCAGCTTGATGGCGAGCTCGGCGCTCTTCGCGATCAGCGTGATGCCGTTGACCACCGG
>DASUTR010000278.1:0-9848 GCA_036374535.1 Polyangiaceae bacterium | reverse complement strand
CCCGCACACGGATCGATGGAGACGAACGCTCGAGCGAGCTCGGTCGCAAGACCGTTACAGCGCGCGAGAAAATCGACCTGCTCGTCTCGAACCCGATCGCAAAATGTCCGGAGCGCGGGATCGCTCGTGGTGCCGCCGGTTCCTCCCGTGCTTCCGGCAGTGCCGCTCGCGCCGCTCGTTCCGCTCGTGCCGCCCGTCCCCGTACCGGCGGTTCCGCCGCCGGAGTCGTTGTCCCCGCCGTCATCGTCGCTGCCGCTTGCGTCGTCGCCGCCGCTACAGGCGGTGACGAGAGCCCCGAGACAGCCGCATGCCACGAAGAAACGCGCAAGTACACCCATCCGCATCACCATGCGACGAAGCTATCACAATCCCGGACTTGGTCGGGGGGGGTTGCTAAGTAACTCGAAGCGGTGACGACCGGACGGGCAGCGATTCGGCGCAAGAGCCGAATCGCCGCTCGAGAGCAGCGTTAGTCGCGTCCTTCGTACTCATCGTACGGTCAGTCGAAATCCCCGTTTAGCCTTTTCGATGAGCTTGGCGTCACGCTTCGGCTGGTCGACGAGAAGCGCGTAGTTCCAAGCCGAAGCGAGCGTCGCGCAAATGAAGCACCCGCGGCTCGACTTCAGCTGGCGGCTCGGGGAGGTCGGCAATCGTGAAGCCTGCGAAAGCCGACGCGCACGGCCATTTTGTGCGTTCGCCGCCGACGTAAAGGAATTGGAAGACGCGGCGCCCACGGTAGAGAAGCCTCACGGAAATTCGCTCCGCCTCGACGAGGCCGTTGGTCTCCATCGCTCGTGATCCGAGCATCTCGATGCGCTGCGAGCCGCTGACCTGCGCCCCATGCTTCTCGAGAATCTCGACGCCCAACTCCTCGAGCTCAGCGAGATCGTCGGGTAACGCGTTCCAATGTCCGGGTAATGCCGAGAGCCGGCTCCTGACCACGACTCGTGCAGAGACGGACTGATCTTTCCCGCACGTCGCGGTCATGATGTTGTGAACGGCGCCGTTGCCGAGGCTATTGATGAGCCGCGCCTCACGAACACCGCTTCCCCGCCGCGCGCTTGAACGTCGGCTCGTGAAGCAGGGCGCTCAAGTTGTCGTCGTACGGCAGCCGCAGCGAACGATCGAACTTGAACGCCCAGGTGACCGCGAGCTCGAGCGCGCGTCGCGCGTGAAAGCATGCCGTGCGCGGAGCCGGGTACGCGGGCTGCGGCGGCCTGATGGATTTCGGGCCACTCGCCCTTGAGGAACCCGAACAGCTCGCTCATCGACCCCGCCCGGCGACGGCGCGCGTCGCGATTCGTGTCGCAAGCGTGTCGCGATTCCTGTCGCGATTCTGTCATAACTTCTTGATTCTCAAAGAGTATTTGACTGATCGCGCAGCCCCGTGCGCCCTCACGACGCCCTTCTCGACGAGACCCTGCAAGTCCCGTTGAAGTGTACGCCGATTCACCCCGGGGGAAAGCCCTTCGAGCCCCTCGATCCGAAGCTCCGGGTGCTCGAGCAGGTACTCCACGGCCACGGCCTGCCGCGGATTCAGCCCATGCTTCTTCGCTATCACGTCCCGCCGAATCGCCCGCTGGCCGCGCCCCTTCACCTCGCCAAGCTGCGTCGAAAACCCTCGATAAAGAACTCGAGCCACCCCGTGAGATCCATCCCCGCGTTCCGCACGCCCTGAATGGCTTTGTAGAAGCGCGAGCGATCGCGATCGTAAAAATCGCTGAGCGTGAACAGCCGCTTGCGATACGCCCCCGGCTGCCCTTCGCCGCCACGCACGCCCTCGACCAAGCGCCTGTGGATCTCGCGAATCAACGCTTCGGTGACCGGCTCGGCGTTGCCCAAGTACTCGGAAACGAGCTCGAACGCCGCGCGATAGTTCAAGAGCTCCCGCACGTCGTCCGCCCGCGCCCCCGCCACTTTCCGCCCGGCCCACGCCGCTTCGGCTTGCTCGAGCGTCAGCTCCGTCCCCTCGATGTGCGTCGTCGCATACGCTTCGACGAGCAACGCGCGCTCGCTCATCCGCTTCACCCACTCGTCCGACAGCGTCGCCGCCTCGAGAAACCCCCGCGCCCGCTCGATCGCCGTGAGCCCCGCCGTCACCGAGTTCGTGATCGTGAAGCGCGGCTCGAAACGCGTCATCTCATAGCTCGCCGCGGAACGCGCGATGTTGGAGTGACGCGAAGAGCGCATCGAGCTCGGCAAAGGAGGCGCGGGGGGAGGATTTGAGGGATTCGAGGGTGGTGATGCTGCGCGCGAACGCATGTTGACGATGTTGTTTCGCCTGACTGAGGCAAGTGGCGGCGCTCACCCTCGATGGGGGTCGAGATCCCGGCGGACTCCAGGGCATCGCCGATCTTGTCGACTGGTCGCGGACTTCACCGACGAGCATGAGGGTAGATTCTAGGCGATTCCCGAGCCGCTTCATGCGGGCTCGTGAGCACTTGAAACGGCGACATCCAGGCGCTTCGAAGCATCGAGCAGCGTATTTTCGCCGAAATCGAGCGGCTGAGCGACATCGGGGCGGCGTCGGAAAAGATCCGACGGCAGTTGGACGCGATCGACAAGGCAGTCGGCACGGGAAGGACGAAGCTCGGTCGCCCGACGACGGCGTGGAGTCGATGGCGGCGCCCGCTGAATGACCCGTTTCGATTTCGTGAGTGGCTCGTCCGTCGTCGGTCGATTCGGTCATGGATTCGCGATCGGACCGGCGAGCGCGCTCGCGAGCCCGAGAAAGCTCGAGAAGCCGGTGATGTCGGTGATCATGGTAAGAAAAATGGAAGAGGCGCTCGCCGGATCGCGCTTGAGGGCCGTCAGCACGATGGGCACGGCGGCGCCCGCGGTCGCGGCGACGACCATGGAGACGACCATCGAGACCCCGATGACGAGCGCGAGCGGCGCGTTGCCGCTCCAGACGAAGGTAGAAGCGGCCGTGACGAACGCGATCGCGATTCCGTTGAGTGCCGCCGCGCGGATTTCCTTGCTGAGGACCCTGAGCACGTGGCCAACGCGGATTTCTCGGAGCGAGAGGCCGCGCACCGTGACCGCGAGCGCCTGCGCGCCCGTGTTGCCGGCCTGCCCGGCGACCACGGGCATCAAAACGGCCAGCGCCGTCAGCTGCGCGATGACTCGATCGAACGTGGCAACGACGGTCGCCGCGAGAAATCCGGTAACGAGGTTGATGAGCAGCCACGGCAGGCGATTTTTCACGGCGAACAGCGCAGGCGACAGCGCCCGTTCCTCTTTGCCGGCGCCGACCATTTGCTGAAAGTCGTCGGTCGCGGCCTGTCTCGCCGCCTCCACGAGCTCTTCCTGTCGCAACACGCCGAGCACGCGCCCTTCGAGGTCGACCACCGGTAGCACCGACGAAGGATGCGCCCGGAGGAGCTCGACCACCTCGTCGCGCCCGGCCATCACGTGGACGGCCGGGTGGGCTCGATCGGCGACGCTTGCGAGCTTTTCGGTGAGCGGCGCGGTGAGCAGCTTCCGAATCGGCGCGACGCCGGCAAGCGCGCCGTGTTCGTCGGTCAGGATGAGGTCGTCCACCCGTGCGCCTTCGAGTTGCCGTACGCGTGAAAGGGCTTCGTCGACCGTCGTCGCCCGGTCGAAGGTGATCACGCGTGGATCCATGAGCTGGCCCGCCGTTCCGGGCGGAAAATCGAGCGCTTCGCGGACGTTGCGCGCGGTCGTCGCGGGCAAGAGTCCGAGCACCCGCTCGCGTTCGTCGCGCTCGAGGTGCGCGAGCCAGGTCGCGACTTCGACGAAGTCCGTCGCCGTGAGCAACGCTCGCGCTCGCTCCTCGCTCAGCCGGCAAACCACGCGTGCGGCGTCTTCGGCGCCGAGATGGGTGAGCAGGCCCGTGGCCGGGGGCACGGCGATGTGCTCCAGGAGTCCGGCGGTCTCGCCTGGCGGCCGGCGAGCGAGCGTGCGCGCCGCGGCCGCGGGATGCCGGCCGACGTACGCCGTCACCAGGCTTTCGAACGCGAGCGTCATCGCGCCCTCCGATCGGTCGACCCGAGGTCGGCGGTGAGCGCCGCGGTCGCGATGCGGGTCACGGCCGAGGCGCCGATGGCGCAAAGCTCCGCGAGCGCGCCGGCCGCGTCGTTCAGGTCGGGGCCCGAATGCGCGCGTCCGAGCTCGGCCTCGATGGCACGGAACGTCCCGTAGCGGATCGCACCCAAAAAGCGCCTTCCGGGGTCGATCACGGGAAGCGCGTGATGCTTCATCCAGGCGGGATGCCGCACGATTGCGGCGAGCGAGTCACCCGCTTCGAGTGCGCTCGGTTCGCGGACCATGAAGGCGGACAGCGGCGCCGTGCGCTCGGCGAGCGTCAATTGTCTGAGGTTCGAGACCCCGGTCAGCCGGCGCTCGCCGTCGACGGCATAGAGGTAGTGAAGCGTGCTGTAGGGGTTTGCGACGAGCCGCTCGAGAACCTCGCTCGCCGGGAGCTCCTCGAAGAACGCGGGCGCCCTCGGGTCGAGCCGACCGCCGGCAGTGTCCGGCGCGTAACGCGAGAGCACGGTGAGCAGGGTCGAGCGGCCCGGCGCGAGCGATGCCAAGAGCTCCGTACGCCTTCCGTCTTCCATTTGCCGTAGGGCGTCGACGGCGGCTCGTGGATCGAGCACTTCCAGGAGTGCGGCCGCTCGCTCGACCGAGAGTTCCCAAAGGGCGCGTGCGGTCGCGGACGGGTCGACGGAAACGAGTACGGCGTCTGCCGTCATCGGCTCGAGCGCCGCAAGCAGGAGCGCGCCCTCGTCGGGCGGCATCCGTTCGAAGATTCGCGCCACTTCTTCCGGATGCTCTTCGGCGTAGGCTCGGGCGAGCGCTTCCTCCGTGGTCATCGCGCCCCCGGAACGCTCGTGACGAGGATCGAACGGCGGTCCGAGAACCGCCGCGCGGGTACGGCGATTTGCCCCTCGGGGCTCTCGAGGATCACGCTCGTTTCGGTGAAGCGGACGATCCTTCCTTCCGCGTCGCCGATGCGCACGGTCTGACCGACCTGATAGATCTTGTGAACGTAGTGTGCGGCGAGAATGTTGGCGACGAGCTCGCGTCCACCTAGGCCGAACGCGAGCGCTGCGCCTCCGACGAGCGCCCCGAGCACGATGAGCAGCGTCGTCTTCAGGAACGACACCTCGACCCCGAGCTGCTCGATGGCGATGAGCGCGGTCGACACCAAGAGTACGAGCTCCGCAATACGCCCGACTCGGTCGGCTCCCGTGAGCCTCGCGGAAGCGGCCATCCTGGAGACGACCTGCCGGGTTACCCTCGCGGCCACGATGCCGAGGGCGACGATGAAGATCGCAACGACCACCCGCGGCACGAAGGTGGCGACGCCCGAGAGCCAGGCCGTGACCACCGGGAGGCCGAGCGTTTCGGTCGCAGCCATGCCGGCGCAGACCATGACCAACCAGAAGACGGCGCGGCCGACGCCCTGGTCGATGGCCGTCGTGTCGGGCATGTCACGCCCGGTGTGGTTGAGCCCTGCGATCAAGCGAGCGGCTCGGCTCGAGAGCCGTCGGGCCGCACCCTGGGATAGGAGCGCGAGCAAGAAGCCTGCGATCAGAATCACGAAAGCGGTGAGCACGCCAGGCGAAAGCCCGGTGAGCTCGCTGACGCGCTCGAGTCGCGTCGTCGCCTTGTCGAACCATGCTTGCTTGTTCATTCCGCGCGCTCCTTGGCCGAGAGCCTAGCGCTCCCGCCCTGCGCGCGCGCCGCGCCGCGTCGAGTTCGAGCCGAAATACTCGCGCGGGACGACCCGCCCCAGCCGAACGAGGGGCCCGCGTCAGGACGGGAGCGCTGTGGTCCACGCGCTCGAACGAGGAGAAGGCCGGGGCGCACGATCGCCGTTCGCGCCCCGGCCGTCGAAAAAGGTCGAAATCAGAAGATGAAGGACTGCGTGGTCCCGAACTGGGCGACGAAGAGGGAAGGCGCGTCGGAGCCCGACGGCGTGCCGCAGGCGAGGTTCAAGCGCTGAGTCGAGCCGAACGGCGCCCAGCTCGTAATCCAGCAGAAGTTCGCGTCGTCGAATCCGTACGACGTAACGAGGACGTTCGTCTTGGCTAGGCTGTTGAGGGAAGGCACGTTCACGCGATAGCTCGCGAATCCGATGCGGTCGATCGTGATGTTCGAGCCTAGCGCGGTGGTCGAATAGTTCGAAGTGTCCGAACTGGCGCTGAGGATCACGCGCTGGTAGAACGTGTGCGGGGTGTACGTGCCTGCGAGCGGCTGGTCGCCCCACGCGAACGCCGCCGAGCCGACCTTGTTGAACGAGTTGTTGCCGAACGAAAGCGTGAATCGGCTGTTGGCGGGCGAGCCATTCGCGGCGAAGCAGCGAACGTGCACCTCGAGATCGTTGGTCGTGCCCGGCGTTAGAAACCAGGAGCCGACCTTGCAATACTTCATGCCCGCGGAGTCTCCGTACGCCGAGACCATGACGGTTCCTCCGGTGAAGGAGCCGAACATGCCCGGCAGACGGGCGCGATAGAGTCCCGTCCCCAGGAACTCGACGGTGTTCGTTCCACCGAGCGAGTTGAACGTGTACGGATTCGGCGCCGCCATGGGGGGAGCCTCGGAGCTGCTCCAGAGGTACGCACGCGCGTAACCACTCGGCTGGTCGACCGGCGCCACCATTCGTCGAAAAGCCGTCACGAACTTCGTGTTGCTCGGGTTACCGAAGCGATCGAAGCAGCCGATCCGGACGAGGAGATTCGCGCCGGAGTTGTTCCAGAAGATCGGGTGACAGTGCTTGAATGGTTCGTGTGCCGTCACTTGCACGTCACCCCCTGAACCGACCGCGACGTTGGGGTTTGCCATGTTCGGAAACAGGACGTCGTAGATGCCGGTCGACGGACGCACCCACGACGGCGTCGCGCCCGCGCTGTTGAAACTGAAGTTCGGATTTCCCGTTCCGGAAGGGAACGGCGTCGAAAGTTCGAAAAAACCGGACTGTTCCAACGCCCACGCCCCCTTCGAAGCGAACGTGAGACCCGCCACCATCAAGAACTTCAATATCGTTTTCATGATTTCCTCCGATGACCGAGCCTCTGCCTCCGTCGTTCGACCCCCATGATCGATTCCCCGGGCGACAGCTGCTCGTCACCGTCACATGCCACGCGAGCGCACGCGCGCCAAGCCGAGATCGAACGAGCGCGCGACTGACATGTATGTTTGGCGCAACCTGCGCCGCTGCGCCGTTGCGCGGCGTTCGTGGCGCGACTAGCGCCGGCGTCGGCTCATACTGAGCAGCGCATCGCCACGAGACGCTCGCTGCGTGCATGTCGAGCGTCGCGACCATGCGGCGGCACGCGCCTCCCACCGACGTGGGCAGTCGAGCGATTGCCGCGGCACCGTGGCCACGCCCGCCGAATAGTCAGCCTCGCGGCAGCGTTGAATTCCGCTGGTGCGGCGTCCGGCGTGCACGCCGTGCCTGCATCGGGTAGGAAACGGCGACGCTCAGCGCCGATGAACCAGAACGCCCGTGCAGACCCGATTTTTCCCGGAGGGGGCACCGCCGGGGCAATCATTCGCGAGCTCGATTGGACGCGTACCGGGCTCGGGGCGCCGCGAAGCTGGCCGATGTCGCTCCTCGCTCAGGTCCGCGCGATGCTCGCCACGCGCCAGCCGATGTGCGTGTTTTGGGGGCCCGACCTCGTCAAACTCTACAACGACGGTTTCTTGCCGATCTTGGGCGAGAAGCACCCGGCCGCCATGGGGCAGCGTGCCCAGGAATGTTGGAGTGAAGCCTGGCCGATCGTGGGGCCCCAGCTTCTCCGGGCAATGCAGGGCGAGTGCATCTTGAACGAGGAGGTGCTCGTCCCGATCGCGCGCGGCGGGCGCGTGGACGACGCCTGGTTCAACTACAGTTACTCGCCGCTGTTCGACGACGACGGAAGCCCGGCCGGCGTGCTCGTGATTTGCACCGAGGTCTCGAACGAGATCCGAGCTCGAAGAAAGATCGAGGCGCTCGCCGTGCAACAAGCGACCGCCCGAAAGCAGGCTGAATTTTCGCGGAATCAAGCCGAGACCGCGAACCGCGCCAAGGACGACTTTCTCGCGAGCGTGTCGCACGAGCTTCGCACGCCGCTCAACGCCATTCTCGGCTGGGCGGCGATGCTCGAGCGGCCAGGCGGACACGAGCGCATGGACAGGGCGATTCCGATCATCCAGCGGAACGCTCGTGCACAAGCCAAGATTATCGACGATATTTTGGACGTTTCGCGCATCGTCTCGGGCAAACTCCTCTTGAACCCGACGCTCTTCGACGTCGCGAACGTGATCGACGCTGCCGTCGATTCCGTCCGCCCGGGAGCGTCTGCCAAAGGCGTCAAGCTCGAGATCGAGACGCACCTACCGACCCCGTGGCTTGCCGACGAGGACCGAATCCAGCAAATCGTCTGGAACCTGCTGTCGAACGCCGTGAAATTCACGCCCCCCGGCGGCTCGATTGCCGTGCGCGCGGTGGAAGATGCGTGCGAGCTCCGCATCCGCGTCAGCGATACCGGTAAGGGCATCCCCGCAAATTTTCTACCGTACGTGTTCGACCGCTTTCGTCAGGCCGACGCCTCGAGCACGCGCACGCACGGCGGCCTCGGCCTCGGCCTCGCCATCGTGCGATACCTCGTCGAGCTTCACGGCGGCGTGATCACGGCAACCAGCGAGGGCGAGGGGCGCGGGGCGACGTTCGAGGTCGTCTTACCGCGACGCGCCGTCGAGACGTTCGCGCCGCCGGCTCCCGAGGTCGCACGCGCCGAGCCCGCCGAGGTTCCGTCCGAGGGATCCTCGTTGCGTGGCGCGCTCGTGCTCGTCGTCGACGACGAGCGTGACGCGCGTGAGCTCGCCGCCATGGTGCTCGAAGACGCGGGCGCGACCGTCGTCCAGGCCGAGAACGTCGCCGCCGCGCTCGGGGCGCTGAACGAACGGCAGATTTCCGCGATCGTCTCCGATATCGGGATGCCCGGAGAGGACGGCTACTCGCTGCTCGGTCGCGTGCGCGCAGAAACGAGCGCAGGCAGGGTTCCGGCCCTCGCCCTCACCGCCTTCGCGCGCGCCGAGGATCGCCAGCGCGCGTTGGCCGCGGGCTTTCGGTTACACCTGGCGAAGCCCATCGAGCCGGCAACGCTCGTCGCTGCGGTCGCGTCGTTGCTCCGCGACTGAGGAGCACGACCCCTTGGCTGCGCTCGAACGGCTCGTCGCTCGCGCCACGGGGGTACGCTCCGTCGAGCTCGGAGAACGCGTGCAGGCGCTTTGGGGTGGTTACGGCGAGATCCGGCGCGCAACGCTGTCGGGCACGACGGCCTCGAAGGTGATCGTGAAGCACGTGGTGCCGCCGAGTGCCGCGGCGTCCTCTCCTTCGGAAGCTCGCTCGCATCGACGCAAGTTGCGGTCCTACGAGGTCGAGTGCGCGTTCTATCGGACGTACGCGGCTCGATGCGGGAGCGGTTGTCGCGTGCCGGCCGCGGTTCATGCCGGGGCCCCGGGCGCTTCGACGTTGCTCGTGCTCGAGGACCTCGATGCGGCGGGCTTCGGCGAGCGCCGGAATCGCGTTTCGGAAACGGAGCTCCAGGCATGCCTCCGCTGGCTCGCCGCGTTTCACGCAAACTTTCTCGGCGAGCCGCCGGAATCCCTCTGGAAGGTGGGCACGTATTGGCACTTGGCGACGCGCCCCGACGAGCTTTCCGCGCTGGCCGCCCCAGCCCTCCGCCGCGCGGCGCCCGTCCTGGACGAACGTCTGAACCGCGCGCGGTATCGAACGTTGGTTCACGGTGACGCAAAGCTTCAGAATTTCTGCTTTGCGCCCGGTGGCAGCGCGATCGCAGCCGTGGATTTTCAGTACGCGGGCGGTGGAGTCG
>DASUTR010000277.1:0-2496 GCA_036374535.1 Polyangiaceae bacterium | reverse complement strand
AACTGGAGTTCGTCACACCCCATCGGGTGTTCCGTGTGTTCGTGACACCGGAGGCGTCACGAACGGTGGCCACGCCGTCCCATCGAGCGGTATTCAGCGCGGACGTCGACGCGCGTTGACGCTCGCCGTCGCTTCGTCTCGGCCGCTCGTGAGAACACGTTCGCGTTTTGGTCGTCGAACGTACGGAATTGAGTCGCGAGACTAGGGGGTAGCCAACACAGTTGTTCGGCCCGCTTCGCGCTGCTAGTCCTCCGAGCGCCCGACGAGACGACACGTCATGAAATTTCGACGCGCTGAGCTTCTGCTGTTCGCGACCGTCGCTGCCTCCGCGGGCCAACTCGCGGCGTGTAGCGACGACCCTTCGAACGGCGGCGACGCCGGCGGCAGCGGCGGCAGCGGCGCGGCGGGCGTCGGCGGTACCGGCGCCAGCACCTTCAATCAGTGCGGGGTCGCCGCTCCGCTCCCCGCCGATACCGGGCAATGCACGGTGGTGAGCGTACCGCTGCTCGCCGATTTCGACGACTACTCGGGCACCGTCGCGAGCGACTACACCTTTTACGTCAACGGGCCTCCGCCCGCCGAGGGCGCCCTGCTCGGCGGGTTCCTGCACGTCGACGACGGCTCCGCCGCGACCGAAGACACGAGCGTCGTTTCGACCGAGATGGTGGCGGGCGAGGGCGACGCGGGCTACGCGCTCTGGATCGCGAACACGAACGCCGTGACGTGGGGCGGCCTTCTCATGGTGTACTTCCCGTTCGGCGGAGCGACGGCCACGTGCCTGAACGCCGCCGGCTACGAAGGGCTCGAGTTTTCGATCAAGGGCTCGTCGCCTTCGGGGAGATTCGGCGTCAGCATCGGTATGCTCGACACGACTCCCACGGCCGATCACGGCCTCTGCACCAATCCGAACACGAGCGACTGCAAGCCCGCTTCGCTCGAGCTGACGCTGCCGCCCGACGCCGAAACGTGGAAGGCCGTGCGGGTACCGTGGAGCGCGCTCACACCCGGCGTCGGCAGCGACACGTCGTGCGTCCCGGTCACGGGGCAGAACGTTCTGCGTCTCGTGATTCAACCGTTCATGAGCTACCCGCCGCCCGACTACGTGTTCGAGCCGGGTTCCTACGCGATCGCCGTCGATAACCTCCGATTTTACTGAGCTCGAGCCGCCGAATGGGAAACGAGTGCTTGTCGCGAATTTCGTGCTTACGTGCCGGCGTCAATGCGGTCGCTCGGGCGTCGCTTCTGGTGTCGCTCGTCGCTTGTTCGTCGTCCGACGCCGGCGACGCCGAAAATGAAGCTTCGGCGGTTTGTGTGCTCGAGCCGTCCATCGGCTGGACGACGCCGAACACGCCGCTTTTCGCGCCCCCCTCGGACGCGACGCACGAGCTGGTCGCGATCAAGGATCCGACGGTGCTGCGATTCGATGGCCGCTACCACCTCTACGCGAGCTCGGTCTCGGCCGCGGGCGCCTACAACATGGTGTACACGAGCTTCTCGGACTTCAGTGAAGCGCCGAGTGCGTCGTTTTACCATATGGATCGGACGCCCGGGTTCGACACGTACGTCGCGGCGCCCGAGCTCTTCTACTTTCGTCCACAGAAGAAGTGGTACCTCGTCTACCAATCGGGTCCGCCGATGTACTCCACGGCCGACGATCCGGGCGACCCCACGACGTGGACGCCGCCCGCGCCATTTTTCGCGACCACCCCGGCGATCATCACGCAGAACGGCGGCGGCTGGCTCGATTTCTGGGTCATTTGCGACGACGCGTCGTGCCACCTGTTCTTCTCGAACAACCAGGGCCTTTTCTATCAGAGCAAGACGTCCATCGACGCTTTTCCCAGCGGCTTCAGCGAGCCCGTCGTCGTGCTCTCGGACGCGAATGCGGGGCGCGTCTTCGAGGCCGCGAACGTTTACCGGATGAAGGGTACGAGTCAGTACCTCGCTCTCATCGAAGCGTTCGATCAGACCTCGAACGGTCGCCGCTACTACCGCTCGTGGATCGCCGATACGCTCGACGGTCCGTGGCTACCCTGGCAGGCGAGCGGCTCGTATCCGTTCGCGGGGAAGCGGAACGTCACGTTCGACGGCACGCCGTGGACGGACGACATCAGTCACGGCGAGATGGTACGCACGAGCTACGACGAAACCCTGACTGTCGATCTCTGCGATGCTCGCTACCTATTTCAGGGCGCCGATCCGACGGCGGACAACGGCGGCGACTACAACAGGATCCCCTGGCACCTCGGCCTCTTGACCCGAGCGCCGTGAGGGCTCGGGGCCGCGTGTCCCACTCCGGGACAGGGGTCCGACGCGCGACGAGCCGCTCTCCGGCCTGCTGACCGAATCATGACGCGGCGCCACCAAGAGTCCGCCTGTATGATGTCCGGCCGCGGAGTAGGAGAGCGTTGGCTCGGGACGAACAGCGACTGTCGACTACCGTGCGGGTGGACTCGCTCGATTCCGTCGTGCGCGGGGACCCGCGTTCGAAACCGC
>DASUTR010000276.1:0-12336 GCA_036374535.1 Polyangiaceae bacterium | reverse complement strand
ACGTCGTGTTCGTGGGGCGCGTCACGCGCCAGAAGGGCATCGTGCACCTGCTCGACGCCGCGCGCTATCTCGCGCCGGGCGTCGGTCTGGTGCTGCTCGCGGGCGAGCCGGACACGCCCGCCATGTGGCAAGAGGTCGAGGCGAAGGTCGCGGAGCTTCAGCAAACGCGCGGGGGCGTCGTCTGGGTGCAGGCGATGCTCCCGCGGCCGGAGCTCATCCAGGTTTTGAGCCACGCCGCGGTGTTCGTCTGCCCGTCGATCTACGAGCCGTTCGGCATCGTCAACCTGGAGGCGATGGCTTGCGGCGTGCCCGTGGTCGCGTCCGCCGTCGGGGGCATCCCCGAGATCGTCGAGGAGGGGCGTACGGGCTTTCTCGTGCCGTTCGTTCCCGACGGCACGGCGCTCGGCGCACCCGCCGAGCCAGACGCCTTCGCGCGAGCCCTCGCCGAGAAGCTCGGCCACGTCATCGATACTCCAGGGCTACGCCGAAGCCTGGGCGAGGCCGGGCGCGCGCGCGTCGAAGCGTCCTTCAGTTGGAGCTCGATCGCCGAAAAAACAGCGGCGCTCTACCGTCGCCTGCTCGGCTCCTGACGGAGCCGAGCGACACGCGCTCGCCGTCATTCAGCCGGCAGGTGACACTCGCCGCAACCGAAGCCCTTCTTCGTCGCAGGGTCGAACGGTGCCTCGTTCAGGGCCTTGGCCATCTCGGGCGTGACCTTCTCCATCATGAAGGTGAGCATGGCCGGGGTCTTCTCTTGGTGGGCCTTGAGGTTGTCCGCGAAGTTGAGCTTCGGAAGCTCGGGGTTCGGCATGTCGAACTTGCCGTTCTTCGCGTGCGGGCCGTGGCAGGTGACGCAGCCGAAGTCCTTGAACTTCTCCGCGTCGTGCGCCTGAAAGAGCGGCTTCATGGTCGGAACCACCACCTCTTTCATCACCTTGAACTTCTCCTCTTGCGTGAGATCGTGGAACGGCTTGCTCGGGGGAGGCGCGGGTGTCTCCGGGGACGCGGTCGCCCCTTCACCGCTCGGCGCGGCTTCCGGGGAGGGTTGCGAGCCGCCGCAGGCGATCGCGAAAAGGACGGGTCCCGTAAGAAAAAGGCTGATTCCACGCATTTGGCACTCCTGGGGAAGGTTCGGGTGGCGCGAGAGCCTAAGGCCCCGCGCCGAACCTGCCAAGTCCCGAGGAGTTCCGGGTGGAGCGCCCTCAGTCCCTCATGAAGTGACACGTGTAGCCGCCGGGGTTCTTCTCCAGGTAGTCCTGATGATAGTCCTCGGCGGGCGTGAACTCGCCGGCGTCCACGACTTCCGTCACGACGGGCGCCTTCCACTTGCCGCTCGCGTTCACCCGCGTCTTCGCCGCTTCGGCGGCTTTGCGTTGCTCGGGCGTGGCGACGAAAATCGCGGAGCGATACTGCGTGCCCACGTCGTTACCCTGGCGATCTTTCGTCGTGGGATCGTGCATCTTGAAGAACCACTTTTCGAGCAAGGTCTCGAGGCTGAGCTTCTTCGGATCGAAGACGACTCGCACCGATTCGGCATGCCCGGTCCTGCCCGTCTTCACGGTCTCGTAGCTCGGAGCCTTGGTCGTGCCTCCGGCGTAGCCCACCTGCGTCTCGATGACGCCCGGGATCTTCCGGATGATGTCCTCCATCCCCCAGAAGCAGCCGCCCGCGAGCACGACCGTCTCGAGCGTCGTTTCGCAGTTCGCCGGGTCGCCCGCCTTCGGCGGCGCGGCGCAGGCGTTGTCGTGATCGGCGGCGATGCCGGCGCCCGGTTTCGCGAAGCTCGCGGCAAACTCGCCGTAGCCTTCCGCGGCGAGCTTTTCGGCGGGGATGAAGCGCAGGGACGCGGAGTTGATGCAATAGCGCATGCCCGTCGGCGCCGGCCCGTCGTCGAACAGGTGTCCGAGGTGCGAATTGCCATCTCGCGACCGCACCTCGGTGCGAACGCGGCCGAGCGTCCGATCTTCGTGTTCGACGATGCGCGCCGGATCGACCGGTCGAACGAAGCTCGGCCAGCCCGTGCCCGAGTCGAACTTGTCGAGCGAGCTGAAAAGAGGCTCGCCGGTCACGACATCGACGTAGAGCCCGGCCTTGTGGTTGTCCCAGAACGAGTTCTGGAAGGGCGGCTCGGTCGCGTCGTGCTGCGTCACCTCGTACTGCATGGGCGTGAGACGCTTGCGAAGCTCCGGATCGGCGGGCTTTTCGAACTTGCGGGTGGACATCGGGATCTCCTTCTGCTCGCTCGTCGCGATGATCGGGGCCGGCGCGAGCTTAGCGCGCGCGGACGGCGACGATTCCATCGAGCCGGTATTGGCCGCCCCGGCTGCCCCGGGCGTCTTGCGGCTACAACCGGCGAGGCCGGGGGCCGGTAGGAGCGACATGGCGATGGCGAGGACCGCTAGGTTCCGGGGCAACAGGGAAAACACGGTTCTTAGTGTACGGCGCCCGGGCGAGGCGGTTTCAGGGGCGTTTTTGCGAGCGATTCTCGAGCCGTATGGCTCCGCGCGCGGCCGGCGAGCCGCGCTCCGACTAAAAGCCGAGCTCTTGCCCGAGCCGAGCCCCAGAATGCCCGGCCATGGCGGCCTCGACGCGACCACGCTTGCGGGTTTACCGAGGGGCGGACGCGCCGTTCGTGGAAGAGCTCGCACGCCGTGCGTTCGCCGAGTATTCGCGGCGGGCCGCCGTGGCGGGCGCGCGCGCCGCGCCCCACGCCGGCGTGGTCACGCTCGTCGCCGTCGTCGGCGAAGCGCCCGCCGGCTTCGCGACCGTTGCCGTTCACGCCGGGGGACGGCAGGTGATCGCGTCGCTCGACGCCATCGCCGTCGAGCCGGAACATCGGGGCCGGGGCGTCGGCAAGGTGTTGCTCGCGGGCGCCGAACGCAAGGCGAAAGCCGCGGGCGCGACCGAGCTCCGGCTCGTGACGGCGGAAGCGAACCTTGCCGCGCTCGATCTTTTTTTGCGATCGGGTTTCGAGATCAACGCGCGGCTCGGACGCTACTATGAGCGCGGGCAGAACGCCGTCAGGATGAGGAAAACGCTTGCTCCGTAGGATCGCGTTCCTCGTCGGCTGGTGCGGAGCGGCGTTCCTCGTGCACGCGGCGTTCGCACTCTCGACGCATTTTCGCGAGCCCGAGTGGATCGCGGCCGGTGTGTACCTGCTCGGCTTCGCCGCCATGTTTCCGCTGCACGCGAATACGCGCGGCCCTCTCTCCATGGCGCTCGCGTTCGCGCTGTGCTGGGCGCTCCTCGTCGAGGGGCTCGCCTACGCCCTCGTGCGCGACGATGCCTCGCCCGTCGTGACGGCGCTCCTCGCCCTGCCGCTCGTCGCGCTCGTCGTGCGGCGATCTCCCGTCGACGAACACGACGCGTGGTTTGCGCGCCGCCGCCGGCGCGCGGTTCCGCTCGCGCTCGCGCTCGCCGCGCCGCCGCTGTTCGTGGGGTTCTGGGGAGCGCGCCAGGCCGATCCGGCGCCGTACGAGCGCGCGGCCCGCGTGCTCGGCGACACGCCGCTCGAGGAGTTCGCGGTCGAGTTCGCGGGATCCGAACGACCGGCGCGCGCGCGTGCGCGCTGGACGGCGTTCCACGCGCCGCGCACGGGCGTGGCGCAGGAGCTTCGCGACGAGGTCGAGCGAGCGTGTGGGGGCTTCGCCGCCGCCCACGTCACGCAAGCCACGCGCTGCGCCTCGGCGCTGCTCGCGTCGCGGTCGCGCGCGGTCGCCAGGCGCCGGGACGTTTTTGTCGTGTCCGCGCTCGTCTCGGCCGTGCCGCTGGCGATCGCGCTGCTCTTTGCCTGGCGTGGACGGCGAGGAGCGCCCGGGGTACACGCTTCCGAGGACGGAGTGAGCGATGACTGAACGAATCTTGCCGCTACAGGGCGCCGACAATCCTTCGAGCGACGCCGAAGGAACGAATCCCGGATCCTTCGCGCGCCGAGCCGACGTCGGCGGGCCCTACACGTATTCGTCGCCGGACACCCCGGGCATGCCCGCGCCGAGTGACAAGACCGCGTGGGACTTTTTGCCGCCCGGCTTCCGCCGCGACGGCGCGAGCGCGCTTTCGCCCACGGGCTTCGCGCCCGTGACGCAGCTCGAATACGCGCGCCTCGGCACCGTGACGCCCGAGATGCGTCGCGTCGCCGAGCGGGAGCCGCACCTCACGGCCGAGCAGGTGCGCGATGAAATTGCGGCGGGGCGCATGATTTTGCCCGCGAACAAGGTGCACCTCGCTCACGGCCTCGACGCGATGGTGATCGGCCGCGCGAGCCGGACGAAGGTGAACGCGAACATGGGCGCTTCGCCCGTTTCGTCGAACACGGACGAAGAAGTCGAAAAGCTCCGCTTCGCGGAGCGCTGGGGCGCCGACACGGTGATGGACCTGTCGACGGGCGGCGATCTCGACGCATGCCGCGAGGCCATCGTGAAGAACGCGCGCGTGCCGATCGGCACCGTGCCGATCTATTCGATGATCATCGGGCGCCGCATCGAGGATCTGACGGAAAGCGCCATCCTCGAATCGATCCTGAAGCAGGCGAAGCAGGGCGTCGACTACTTCACGATCCACGCGGGCGTGTTGCGCGAGCATCTGCCGTTCGTGCAGAAGCGGCTCATCGGCATCGTGAGCCGCGGCGGGTCGCTGATTGCGAAGTGGATGCTCCACCACAGGAAGCAAAATCCCTTCTACACGCACTTCGAAGAGATCTGCGACATCATGCGCGAGTACGACGTGTCGTTCTCGCTCGGCGACGGCCTGCGTCCCGGCGGGCTCGCCGACGCGAGCGACGACGCGCAGCTCCGCGAGCTCGAGACACTCGGTGAGCTCACCGAGCGCGCGTGGCGCAAGGGCTGTCAGGTGATGGTCGAGGGTCCCGGACACGTCCCGTTCGACCAAATCGAATACAACATGAAGCTCGAGCGAAGGCTCTGCCACGGCGCGCCGTTCTACGTGCTCGGCCCGCTCGTGACGGACGTCTTCCCCGGTTACGATCACATCACGTCGTGCATCGGCGCGACGGCAGCCGCGTACCACGGCGCGGCGATGCTTTGCTACGTGACCCCGAAAGAGCACGTCGGTTTGCCGAAGAAGGACGACGTGAAGCAGGGCTGCATCGCTTACCGCATCGCGGCGCATGCGGCGGACGTGGCGCTCGGCATCCCCGGTACGCGCGATTGGGACGACGCGCTCACCAAAGCGCGCGCCGCGCTCAACTGGGAGAAGCATTTCGAGCTCGCGTTCGACGGCGACACAGCGCGCGCCTTCCACGACGAAGACCTCGACGTCGACACCGATTTTTGCGGCATGTGCGGCCACGACTGGTGCTCGGTGCGCATCTCGAAAGAGATCGTGGAGTTCGCGAGCGGCAAGGCCGAGGGCTTCGAGCGCGGTCCCGCGCACCAATCGCCGGCGCTGAGCGAGGAGCAGCAGCGTATCCTCGAGCAGCGCGGCGTGCTGTCTCCCGACGAGATCCACCGCCTCGCCGGCAAGACCAAGCGCGCCTTGGGCGCCGCGGAAGGCGAACGCGCTGCGTGCCACAGCGACTACGTCGCTCCCGACGACGCGCGGCGCATCCAGGACGAGCGCCTCGTCGCGCTGCGCGTGCCGCAGCGGGACGCCGCCGCATCGCCGGGGAAGTAGCGTGTTCGTCGGTCACTTCGCGGTCGGCTTCGCCGCCAAGCGCGCCGCTCCGCGGCTTTCGCTGCCGCTGCTCTTCGTGGCCGTCGCGTTCCTCGACATTCTCTGGCCGCTCTTCATCGTTCTCGGCATCGAGCACGCGCGCATCGTGCCCGGCATCACCGAAGCGTCGCCACTCGACCTGTACGACTACCCCTGGTCGCACAGCTTGCTCACGTCGCTCGGTTGGTCCGTCGCCGTTGCTCTGCCCTTCGCCGCGAAGCGCCGGACGCGCGAAGCGCTCGTCGTCGCCGGCTGCGTTTTCAGCCATTTCGTTCTCGACTTCGTGACGCACCGCCCCGACCTGCCGCTCGCTCCGGGCACCGACGGCCGCTACGGTCTCGGGCTCTGGAACGCGCTCGTGCCGGCGGTTCTCGTCGAAGCGCTGCTCTTCGCGGCGGGCGTCTACGTCTACGTCCGGAGCACGCGCGCGACCGGTCGCTGGGGCACCATCGGCCTCGGCGCGTTCGTGGCCGTGCTCGCACTGTCGTGGCTCTCGGGCGTTTTCGGCCCGCCGCCCCCGGGCATTCAAGTGGTCGCCGTCACGGCGCTAGTATTCATGCCCATCACGCTCGCCTGGGCGTGGGCGATCGATCGCGCGCGGCCCGTGTCCGCTTTCTCGTCGTAGTAGACGGGTGTTCGGTGACGAGCGCCGTGGCCCGCGCGGCGGGCCGCCCGGGGAGGCCGGCGTCGAAATCCGATAGGCGGGCCGGGGAGTGGTAACCGGAGAGCGCTGCGGAGCTCGATGCGGCGGATCTCGCGCCATGGGTGCCCGATCAGGCCGCGCGCTCGGCGCTGCTCGTCGAGCTCGTCCGGCTGGCGTTCGCGTGCAATCAGACGCGGGTCGTGTCGCTTTCGATGAGCGATCGGCTCACGGGAGCCGGCATGGCACACCCGCTGTGGCAGCACGTCGGAGGCCTCCACGCCGACGTCCAGCACGCGGGCACGAACGCCGACGTCGACGCAGCGAACCGCTGGTTCGTGGGAGAGTACGCCGCCCTTCTCGCGGGTCTCGAGGGCGTTCAGGAGAGTGGTGGAGCCGCCGTCATGAACACGGCGTTGAAGGCCGTGGGCGTCTCGCGACCCTCGGCGAAATCACGGGTTCGATCGAGTCGCTGCTCTAGCCCGCGGCCCTGGGGCATACTGGCTCCTCCCATGACCCGCATTCTCTACGTCGATCGCCACTGGGACAGCCCTTACGCGATGAGCGCGTTCGTCGCTCTCGAGGAGAAAGGGCTCGCGTTCGAAGCGAAGGAGCTCGCGCTCGACAAACGCGAGCACGAGCAGGCCGACTACCGCGCCGTCACCTCGCGTATTCCGTGTCTCGTCGACGGCGACTTCTGGCTCGCCGAATCGTCGGCGATCGCCGAGTATCTCGAGGAAGCGTACCCGCCGCCGGAAGCGCCGCGTATCTTTCCCGTGTCCATGAAAGAGCGCGCGGTGTGCCGGGAGATCCAGGCCTGGGTGCGCAGCGATTTCATGTCGCTCCGGGAAGAGCGCCCCACGACGAGCATCTTCTTCCCCGAGCACCGAAAGAAGGCGCCGCTCTCGGCCGCCGCGAAGCGCTCGGCCGACCGCCTCGTTCGCGCGGCAGAACGCCTGGTGCCGGCGGGCGCTACCGCGCTCTTCGGCTCGTTCTGCATCGCGGATCTCGACCTCTGCGTCATGCTCATGCGCCTGCACGCGAATGGCGATCGGCTTCCCGCGACCCTCGCCGCCTACGCAGAGGCGCAATGGGCGCGTCCGAGCGTGAAGAAGTGGGTCGAACGCGCCCGGCCGCCCATCGACGCTTCGAGCTGAGCGCGGCATGACCGCACCGCTCGGGAACGCCGGCGACTCGGCCGACGGCGGAGCGCTTCGTCGCATCGGAGGCGCGCTCGCATACCTCTGGAGAACGCCGGGGCTGCGCGCGCTCTTCGCGGCGAACACCGTGCTCGGGATGGGCGTCTCGTTCGTGATGCCCTTCATGAGCATGTTCTGCACGCTCGAGGTGGGCATGTCGCTCTCCCTGTTCGGCGTGTTCATGACGGTGAGCGCGCTCGCCGGCGTCGCCGTCGGCACGTACCTTTCTCATCGCTCCGACACCCATCTTTCGCGGCGCTCGGTGCTGCTCATCGGGTCGTTCGCGGGGGCGCTCGGCTACCTCGGCTACGCGTTCGTGCGCGAGCCGTGGCTGCTCTTCCTCCTCGGAGCCGGCGTCCTCGGCGTCGCCTCCCTCACGTTTTCCCAACTTTTCGCGCTCGCGCGCGAGCAGATCGAGCGCTCGAACGCGAGGAAGTCCGACGTGCCCCTGTTCATGAACGCGTTTCGTATGGCATTCGCGCTCGCCTGGACGGTCGGTCCCGCCGTCGCCGCGTTCACGCTGCAGAAATTTTCGTACGCCGGTCTCTTCTGCGGCGCGAGTCTCCTCTACGTCGGAGTCTTCGTGCTGGTCGCGCTGTTCGTCGAGACGGCTCCTCGTGCCGCGACGCCTTGGGGGCCACCTGCCGCGGTGACGAGCGCGGTGCTCGGCAGGCGCGACGTGCTGTTCTGGTTCTCGGCGCTCACGCTGATGCTCGCGGCGCACCACATGTCCGTCAACAACATGTCGCTCTTCGTTCTCCGCGAGCTCGGTGGCAGCGAGCCGCAGGTCGGCATCATCTTCAGCCTGGCCCCCATCTTCGAGCTGCCGTTCATGCTGTACGTGGGCCTGCTCGCCACGCGCGTGCGTTCCGCCACGCTCGTGCGTGGGGCGATGCTGCTCGCCGCCGTCTACTATTCGTGCCTCTCGGCCGTGCAGTCTCCCGAGCAGATCTATCCGTTGCAGGCGCTCAGCGCCGCCATCGTTTCGGTGACGAGCGGCGTCGCGATCACGTTCTTCCAAGATCTCGTGCCGCGACAGCTGGGAGCGGCGACGAACGTCTACGCGAACGCCGCGCGCATCGGCTCCACCTCGGGATACCTGACGTTCGGTGTCGTCGCGGCGCGCTACGGTCATCGCGGCACGGCGCTCGTCTGCGCGCTCTTCGCCGTGACGGCGCTCGCGCTGAGCGCGCTCGCGGGCAAGCCCCAGTCGGGGTCCGACCGAGCCTGAGTGCCGGGAGTCGCGAGGGCGTCGCCGTCAGCTCTGCTCGAGCAGCCCCTGGAGCCTCGCGGGCGGGATGCGAAACTCCTTCTTGCAGTACGCGCAGTCGATCTCCAGCACTTCTCCGTCGGCGAGCAGGTGCTGAATGTCCCCCCGGTTCAACGTCGCGAGCGCCGAGACGACGCGGAGCTCGTCGCACCAGCAGTCGAAGCCGACGCTGCTCTCCTCGAGGCGCGTGAACGGCATGCCGTAAAGGAGCTCGTCGAGCAGCGTGCTCGGGGAAAAAGCGGGCGACAGCACGCGCTCGTCGATGGTCTCGAACTCGCGCAAGCGCTCCGTCATGACCATCAGTGGCCCGCGGCCGACTTCGGGCAAGAGCTGCACCATGTAGCCGCCTGCGGCGGCGACTCCGCCCTCGTCCATCACGGTCGAGACGGCGATCATCGAGACGACCTGCTCGGAGGTCTGCATGTACTCCATGATGGCCTGCGAGATGCCGCCGCCGCTCGGCACCTCGACGACTCCGCGATTGATGCGGCCTCCCGGCATCGTGCGCATCATCTGGATGATGGCGCCGCTACCGAGGTCGATCTCGCGGCCGCGTTCGACCTGGACGAGGCCCCGGGTACGGCCGGAGGGATGTGAATCGGCGACGAGGCTGCCGCTGCCCTTCGAGCCGCGCAGAACGCCCTGCACGCGGAGCTGCGGCGCCATGGTTTCTCGGTAGAGGATCGCGCCGGTCAAGAGCTCGCCGAACATGCGCGCCGTCGGGCCAGCTGCGCTCTGGGCCGCGGTCGCGCCGCGCACCGTTTCGGTCGTGCGCGTCGTGATCACCCGAAAGGCGCCGTCGTCCGTCATGGCTCGGAGCACGGTGTCGGTGCCGGGCGCGAGCGGGCTTGGCGGCGCGCTCGTCACGAGAGCTTCACCTCGTCATCGTCGAGATCGCGCGGGTCCAGGGGGGTCGAGATGCGATAGGTGCCCGAGAGCCAGTTGTCGAGGTCGGCGAGCTTGCAGCGCTGCGAGCAGAACGGCCGGAACCGCCGTTCTTCCGGCTCGGCCGGGAGCGCCGCCTTGCAGATGGGGCACACCGCGCTCATGCGTTACGAGGATAGCACCGATTCATGGCCGGTCCGCAGGTCAGCCGGCGTCGCGGAGCGCACCGCCCGCCGCTTCGACCGTGGCGTCGATGTCCGCGTCCGTGTGCGCGACCGATACGAAGGCGGCCTCGAACTGCGACGGCGGCCAATACACGCCGCGCTCGACGAGGCCCGCGTGAAAGCGGGCAAAACGCTTCGTGTCCGAGGCGCTTGCGTCGCGAAAGTTTCGTACGGGCCCCTCGTGGAAAAATAGCGTGATCATCGAGCCCACCCGCTGCACGACGCCCGCGCTGCGACCCGCGGCGAGGCAGGCGGTGAGCCCCGCTTCGAGGCGTGCTCCGAGCGCTTCCAGGCGTTCGTAGACGCCGGCGTCGAGCAGGTCGAGCGTCGCGAGGCCCGCGCTCACGGCGAGTGGATTGCCGCTCAACGTTCCCGCTTGATACACGGGGCCGAGGGGCGCGATGCGCTGCATGACGTCGCGCCGTCCGCCGTACACCGCGAGCGGCATGCCACCGCCGACGACCTTGCCGAGACAGGTGAGATGCGGTTTGAGTGCGAACCGCTCTTGAGCGCCGCCGCGCGCGAGGCGTGAGCCCGTCATCACCTCGTCGAAAATGGCGAGCGCGCCGTGCTTCTCGCAGAGCGCGATGATCAGCGCGAGGAACCCTTCGGCGGGCGGAACGAGCCCCATGTTGCCCGCGACGGGTTCGACGATGACGGCCGCGATTTCGCTCCCGCGCGCCGCGAACAGCGCCTTCAGCGCCTCGAGATCGTTGTACGGAACGGTTGCGGTCGTCGTCACCATTCCCTCCGGAACGCCCGCCGAGTCCGGGTTTCCGAACGTCGCGGCGCCGCTTCCGGCCTTGACGAGCAACGCGTCCGCGTGGCCGTGGTACGCCCCGTCGAACTTCACGATCACGCTCCTGCCCGTGAAGCCTCGCGCGACGCGGAGCGCGCTCATCGTGGCTTCGGTGCCGCTCGAGACGCAGCGGAGCATCTCGATGCTGGGGTAACGCTCCACCACGGCGCGGGCGAAGCGCACCTCGAGCTCCGTCGGAGCACCGAAGGAGAGTCCGTTCTCGGCGGCGCTCTGAACCGCCCACACGACGGCAGGATGCGCGTGCCCGAGGATTGCCGGCCCCCATGAACCGACGTAGTCGATGTATTCCTTGCCGTTCGCGCCGTAGAGCCGCGCGCCTTTGGCTCGCGCGACGAATACGGGGTTTCCTCCGACGGCGCGGAACGCACGGACCGGGCTGTTCACGCCACCGGGAAGGAGCGCTTGGGCCTTTTCGAACAGGGCGCTGGAGACGTCGTCGGACATGCGCCGGAACATAGCGCCCTCGCGCGCGGCGTTCGCCAGGCCTCGAGCGCCGGGCCGATCGCGGACGCTGCCAGGGTGTGCCAGAACCCGTCTTCGAAGACGGCGGCGAGATGCCGCGGTTGGTTTTCTAAGTACCTAATTTCCTTTATGTTGTTTCGAGCTGCCCGTCGACTGAAGGAGGCTCGAAGCTCGGCACGTGGCATGCTTGGGAGCTTCCGGATGTTGCGGCCGGTCTTCTTTCTATTGGTGGGCCTCGCTCTCGGCGCGGGGTGCGGCTCGTCCACGGGCGATTCGAACGGCGACGGCGAGGGCAACGAGGCGGGAGCCGGCTCGTCGAACGGCGGCTCGTCGAACGGCGGCTCGTCGAGCGGCGGCTCGTCCGGAAACGCCGGAACCGCGAGCGGTGGCGGGGATACGGGCGGGACGAGCAGCGGAGGAACGAGCAGCGGAGGAACCGGCGCTCAGGGGGGAAGCGGGGCGCTCGGTGGGAGCGCGGGCAACGGCGCCGCCGGGTTCGGCGGCACGGGTGTCGGCGGTACCGATATCGTCGGCATGCCGACGGATCCCGACTGTCCCGTCAATGAGCCCGAAAACGGAAGTATGTGCACCGACGAGGGTCTACGCTGCCCTTACGTGTTCAACGGCTGCCGTTGCCTGAACATCGTCGGAAACCTCTGCTACCAGATGGACGCGAGCTGCGTGCCCATGCTCGCTCCCGCCGCCGGAGATCGCATCGCGCCTCCGCCCGTGCATTTTTGCACGTGCACGACTTCCCTCGATTCCCCCGCAGCGTGGAACTGTGAATAGGCTCTTCTTTCCCGTCGTCATTGGGCTCGCGCTTCCGATCGCGTGCAGCGGCAGCTCGTTCAGCGAGCGCGGCGGTGACGCGGACGCGGGTGAGCCCGGTACCGGAGGGGCCAGCGGCGGAAGCGGCGGTCACGGGGGAAGTGTCGCGACGGGCGGCGACGCGGGCACGTCCTCCGGCGGTGCATCGGGAGCCTCCACGGGCGGAAAAGGTGGCACCGCGAACGGCGGCAGCGAGAGCGGTGGAACCAGCTCGGGTGGAACCAGCTCGGGTGGTCAGGCAGGCGGCGGAGCGACTGGCGGCAGCGGCACCGGCGGCTCGACGGGTGGCACCGGCGGCTCGACGGGCGGCACCGGCGGCTCGACGGGCGGCACCGGCG